>CAIOHW010000277.1 GCA_903858195.1 Oligoflexia bacterium
CGATGAGGCCCCGCCGCCGGCGTTTGGGCCAATGAAGACGTTAGAGCTTCCGCTCTGGTTGGCCTGGCCCGCACCACGCCCGATGGCAACATTGTCCGATCCCGTATCGTTCGAGTTCAGCGCCTGGTAGCCCACCACCGTATTGCCCGCGCCACCCAGATTTGCCGCCATCGACTCGGCGCCCACGGCAGTGTTCTGGGATCCCGTACTCAATGCGAGGGATTCGGAACCCACCGCGACATTGGAGCCACCCGTCTGGTTGGCGTTCAGGGCCGATGCGCCGAGCGCCGTATTAGCCGAACCCGATGTCAGGCTTGAAAGGGCCGAATCCCCCACACCCGTATTTTTGCCGGCACCAGTGGCCGTAAGGTTTCCGGCTCCTTTTCCAAGGAAGGTGTTTGCCGTGCCGTAGGTATGAAGGAGCGTCGTCGACCCCTGCTTAATGATCCCAGCGGTTGCCGTTGAGTTGGGGAAGAGCAGGTTTCCGGTCAGGGTGAGCTGCTCGCTTGGCGTACTCGTACCCAGCCCCACGTTGCCAGCCAGGTAATAAAGGTTGCCACTCAGTACCTGCCAGAGACTCTGGGAGACGGTGACAGGCTCCCACTGGGCAAGCCCCGCATTCCACGAAAGCACCTGCTGGTCTGAGGGCGCCGCGTTTGCGACCGCCCGTCCCCGGATGCGTTCTACCGTTAGCGCGTCAAGCGCTCCCGAGACATCCGAGTTCACGCCGCCTGCCACCGGAAGATCAGAGATCAACAGGGTCGAGCTGCCGGATGTCACCCGTCCCTTGGCATCCACAGTGACCTTCGGATAGGTGCCTGCCGCAACACCGCTATTGGCAAGCGTCGCAACGACCGAGCCACCGGAAAACGAGCCGGTAGTGATATCGCCGGTGATGGAAGTGATGTAGTTGCCGGAGGGTTGTTTACCGGCAAAGATCGCGAAATCCACGGCGCTCAAGTAACCGTCGTCGATGCTTGAAGCCTCGGGGATCTCGATCAGGTTTCCGGTGCGCGCAAGCGGGCTGGCAAAGCTCAGTACGTTTTCCTTGCCATTGAAGGTGCTCCAGTCGGTGCTCGAGAGGACGCCGGATTGGGAACTCGTGGCGGTCTGGATGCTGATCTCGGGTGTGCTTGTGGAATTGGCGACACTGATCGGACCGCCTGCGGCACCTGTGACTGACGTCACGGTGCCCGGATTGGAGGTGGGAAACGAATCCCATCTTGCGTTTCCGTCGCCATCACTCACCAACACCTTGTTGGTGCCAGGAGGATTGCTGGCGCTTCCGTCAAAGCGGAAGCTTCCGGTCACATGCAGGGTCGCCTGCGGGCTTGCATTGCCAAGCCCAAGGCCTGCAAAGCTCGGGGTTGCTGCCGTGTGCAGGTTCTGGGGCCCGGCAAAGACGACATTACCGCTGGAATCGAAACTCACGCTGACTTGATTGGTCGTGCCTTGAAAGGTCTTGTACTCGAACTCGGTACCATCGGCCTTCATGCCGACCATCTGGTTGGCCAGCCCAAAGCCATTCAACCCCGAGATGGTGAGCTGCCCCGTGACGAAGTTGTATCCGAGCGGGTCATCCACACTGAAGGCCTGGCGCGCACGAGCGGCGGTGAAATAGAGTGCCGCTGCCGATTCCGGTACCGCAGCCGTATTGAGCGTGGCCCAGCTCTTGTCGCCGCGATAGTACTGGGCCGATGTGCCGACCGCGATGGCTGCTTCACGCGATGCCAGCTGCGCGTCCACATACGCCTTGGTTGCAAGATGGTTCGGGAGCGAAGGCGTGGCGTTGTGTACCGTCACGTTGCCATCGGCGGTCACGGTGAGAAGCGGGGTCGGGCTTGCTCCCTCGGTGCGAATCTCCATTACGGGCGCGGTCTGCGCGCTGCTTGAGCGCTGGATCACGAAAGCGGGGCGCGAGGGGTCCTGCTCGACGATCGCGAGTTGTGCCGACGGAGTCGAGGTCCCAAGACCGAGGCTTCCCTGCACGGTGTAGGTGATTCCAGAACCCAAGTTCTGGTTTCCGCTCCCCCCCGATCGCAGGTAGAGCGAGTCGTGGCTATGCAGAGTATCGCCGACCTCGGCGCCGCTCGTGAGCGCATCGAGCGTGGCATCCGAGACGTTGTTCTGCTGAAGCACGAAATCATCGGCCGTTTTTCCGTCCAGTGTCTCAGCCACCGATGCCTGGGGCGAAGCCAGGAGAGTCTGGTCGGGAGTGAGCTGCACAATGCTCCCATCCTGGCGGATGATGGTCACACGAAGCAGACGCGCGTCACCTGATCCGGGCGTGTATCCACCCACACAAGTGGGGCTGCTCTGGGCACTGTCATTCGCACGGACCTGTGAGCTGTTCGAAAAGATCTGCTTCAGGGCAAGCCCCGGGTCATCGCCGCGCCGCTTGGCCGCTCCGGTCGCACTTCCCACCTGCAGCGCGAACACTCCAAAACTGGCCTCAAGATCAATTCCGCTCTGTTGCTCGGAATACAACAGACAGGTGCCGCTTGGATCGTAGATCGAAAAGCGGATCCCCACGACTTCCAGAAGCGGATCCGTGCCCGTGTCGTCAAGCAACCTGCCCTGGACCGTGAATCCCTGCGGAAGATCGGCGGCCGAGGCCCGAGGAACTGCGGCCAGAAAGCAGGAGATCGCGACCCCAACTGCAAAAGCTCTCGCAAGCATCGAGCGAAGATTCGCCCGATCCCGGCCAAGCCCAACAGTGCTGTTGCCTCTACTCGTGCTCACGTACAACCCTCGTATCGGCAGGAAAATCAGCTACCTGCACCCTTCCGGACAGAATTCCTCCCGTTCTTGACCAAGAAGATCAGGTATCTCTATAATTGTGGGGTATCCGGGAAGAATTCACAAGAGAGCCCGGATCTTCCGATAAGGCGACAGGAGCCCAAAGAAAGGCGTTATTTCAAGGAGTTAACGAAGCTGCCCTGGAGGGCCATCGAGGTTGAAGGCGCGTGCGAGCATCCAAAATCAGTTGACTACTCTGGTTGCCACTTCTGGCATCCTCCTCGCCACTTTTCTGTCAGCTTGCACTCAAATCACGCCCATTGTTCAGGCTGGGCGCAAGGTCATGCCCAAAGTGGGAGGCGTGATCCCGAGTGCAGGCAGCACCGCCGGGGGCACGCTCATCACCATCGAGGGAAGCGGTTTCATGACCGGCAGCACGGTCACCATCGGCCAACTGGACTGCCTTGAGGTGACCTTTGTTTCGACCACAGAGCTTCGCTGCGTGACTCCGCCCAACATGCCCATCGGCCTTCACGAAGTGGTGATTCGAAACCCCACGGGTAGAGCCGTGATCGTGTCATCGGGCTTTCGCGCGTTCGACACCCTGCCTCCGGTTGCAGGCCGCGTGGTCGCAGCCCAGGGAGGAATCCTGACGGGCACCGACCTCAAGCTCCACCTGACTCTGGGCGAGCCCGTGGCCTCGGGACTCCAGGACGGACAGCTGCAGGGTGGGGGCGGCACCGTCCTCAAGGCGCGCCTCGGCATCCAGGGCGTGCTCTATGACCAGTGATCAGAGAGCACGCTGGCAGGGCCTTTTTGAACAGAAAATCGTGGCCTCGGACATGGGCGACGACCCGGCGCACGACCTCGCCCATTTCAAGCGGGTTGCGGCCACCGCCTTGCAACTTTGCGAAGAGGAGCGCGCTCGCTTCGAGATCGTGCTCCCGGCAGCCTGGCTCCATGATCTTGTGAATGTACCCAAGAACGACCCACGGCGCTCGCAGGCTTCGCGTTTTTCTGCCGCAGCGGCAGTCGAATACCTTCGCAGCATCGCCTACCCCGAGGCGCACTTGAGCGACGTCGCACACGCGATCGAAGCCCACAGCTTCAGCGCCGGCATCGAGCCTCGCACCCTCGAAGCAGCCATCGTCCAGGACGCCGACCGCCTCGACGGGCTTGGCGCCATCGGCATTGCGCGCTGCTTTTCAGTGGGCGGGCTTCTCAGGCGTAAGATCTACCATCCGGGAGATCCTCTCGCAAA
>CAIOHW010000278.1 GCA_903858195.1 Oligoflexia bacterium
CATACGTTCCTCGTTGGTATTTGGAGGATGATTCCTCCCCGCATACGTGCTGCAGAATCAGAGTATCCCGGCATTTTAAAACGCAACAGTGAGTCCGGTTCGACCCATGTGTCGCCTGGGACTCAGAAGGCCGAAGTCGGCGCAAGCATCACCGGCAGCCCCACACCCAACTCAAACTGACGCCCTTGGGTGGTGATGCTTTCAGCTCAAGAGCTCGGTGCTCACGGTGGTCGATCATCGCCCTTTCAGAATCCTCGTCCCAAAGCCCACATACATCCTCGGCACCGAGCCTAAAGTCTCGCGAGCGTCCGGGCTTCCCCAGCAATAGGTTTGACCCGAGTCCGGGAGTCCGGGAGCGACGATTCCGCAGCGGCCGCTGTCATAGGCAGCAAGGCTCGTAAACTTGAATCCGAATGCCGAGGGCACCGGGCTCAAGGCGGAGGTGCGATTTCCGTTTCCAAATTGATATCTCCCATTGTCACCCCAGCAATAGACTGAGCCGGCATCTTCTGGGTCACCTGCGATGACTCCACAAACCGAAGCGGATCCGCGCGCGTCTCCGAATGCGGGATAGTACTCGGGTGCAGCCGAGATCGCAGAGAACCTGAAATTACCTTGAACCAGGGTGGGAATCGAAGTGGAAGCGGTGGTTCCATTTCCAAGCTCACCCGCCGAGTTTTTGCCCCAGCAGTATGCTTGACCCGCCACATCTTCAGTTTGGCCGGCGTTGGAGATGATGCCGCACACTGCAAGTGAGGTGGAAGTCAGGTGGCTGAAGCCATGGGCACTGTCGATGGCGATCGGCACGTTTGAGGAGGCGCCGGCGCTGCTCGTGCCCAGCTGTCCGTAATCATTTTTACCCCAGCACCGCACCTGGCCCGGGAACACTCCGGGAGTACTCGAACTTAAGACGATTCCGCAGGTGTGGCTTGTGCCGCCTACAATCTGGGAATAGGTTTCGTTGCCGGCAATGAATGCAGGACTGAGCACAGACCCGGTCGTAGAACCTCTGCCCAGGACCCCACCCGACCCCGATCCCCAGCAGATGACTCGGCCTGCTTCAGGCTGACCCGGAGCCACGAGGCCGCAGACGTGAGACATGCCAGCCGTAAGCTGGCTGAAGCGGACTGCAGCCGGGCTTGGGATCGAATAGGCAGCCTCGAAGGGGTAATTGCCCGAGGCGACAAAACTTGCCGGCCCGGAACCAGTAAGTGTGGAACCCCAACACCTTGCCTGCCCAGCCTCGGGCACACCAGGCGCTACCAATCCGCAGTAACTGGCGAAAAAGCCGGTATCGGTCTTGGGTGAGATGGGACGAGGTTTTCCAAATACATCCAGGTCTGAATCCTGTCCCCAACAGACCGGCTTGCCTGCATCCGGATCGCCATCAGCAACGGTTCCACAGGACCAGTCCAAGCCCATGGAGAGCTCAGAAAAGCGGTTTGGGTTCAAGATGCGATTTGGGGTCGGGGCATCCACACCAGACCAATACTGCGGTGCAAGCCCCCTGCAGATGGCGCCGCCCGGGTTGGATCCCGGAAGGTTCAGCCAGCAGATACCGCTTGGGCTTGTCGCAAGCTGCATAGCCTGCTGGGAGCCTGAAACCGGCGTGGGTGTGAGCACACTCGGCACCGCGAAAAGATCGGTTTCACCGCTCCAGCGGCTCTGACCCCAACACCGGATCTTGCCGCTCTCGACCGATGGAGTGGCAAGCGTTCCGCAGGTGAAGTGACCGCGTGCTGAGATTTCGGAAAATTGGACGCCACCGTGAACCAAGGTGGGCGTTGAGACTCCATTTTGACTGGTTTGAGCATTACCGATCTGGCCCCAGTAGTTCGCTCCCCAGCACTTGGCTCTGCCAAAGAGCGCTCCCGGAGTGCTGAGAATTCCGCACACGTGGGAATCGCCCATCGCCAGGAGTGAATAGGTATCCGTACCTGTGATCCAGCCTGGCACCCGATCCTCAAGCCTGACCAGATTATCGCCATTGCCCAGAGCCGCGCTTGCATTGGATCCCCAGCATTTGACCCTGCCGATATTGGGCGCTGAGGAGACCACTCCGCAAGTGCGCCCGGATGAGTTACTGCCCTCGCTGGACACGGCAATTTGGGAGTAGGTATCCGTGTCCGAGATCAATACTGGGGTCGGGGCATTGATCGTCGAGTTCACACCGAGTTGCCCGGACCCATTGGCGCCCCAGCACTTGACTCGGCCTGCATGAGCTCCCGATGACACGATTGCACAACTCTGGTTGCCGCCCGAACCCAGGCTCGCGTAGCTCGTGGATGAATCGATCCAGGTGGGGGTCAATGCAGGTGTGGTGGAGGAGGTGCCGTCGCCCACCTGGCCGTAGCTTCTGTCACCCCAGCATTTCAACTTCCCGAGGTTTGGCCCTGCTCCAACGATCCCACAGGTATGTTGAGCGCCTGCTGAGATCTGTGAGTAGACTTCCCCATCCGCCACCGGGACAGGGTTGGAAGAGGGGATCGTGCTTCCGGTGCCGAGTTGGCCCCGATCGTTTCTTCCCCAGCAGAGTGCGCGACCCATCCCCGGTTGCTCACCCTTTTCGATTCCACACCAATGGCTGCGGGAGCCGGAAAGCGATACAAATACCGGATCGGTATTCGGTCCGTCATCGTCCTCGATCAGAATCCGATGGTGCTCGAAATTTCGAACGCGCACCGTGGACGGCTGCGGCGCTGACAGATGAAGATCTATGGTTTTTGTGCCGTCCGCCAGGCTGTTGCCCTTGAGGCTCAGGCTCAACTGAGCCGACAAGGAATTTGCTGGAATGATGAGGCTGTTGGTGATTGGGGCCGAGTAGTCGATTTCGGGCACTGCTGCGCTTGAAGAGCTCACCACCTGGTAGGTCAAATTCGTATCAGTGGATTGCTCCTTCGATAGCGTGACTTCTATGATGATCTCCTGCCCGCCAGTGTCCCCTTCAGTGAAGATCTGTTCTGACACTGCAAACTGGGCACTCGCCTCACCCGATGCCGAAAGAGTCACTGTGGCGGGCGCCGAAGTCCCCTGTGAGTTTCGGGCGCTAATGGTAAAGACGGTGGGCCCGAAGGCGCCAAAGGGTGTGCCCGTGATCTTGCAAGTGGAAGGTGAAAGGATCAGTGGCTCAGGGAGCGGGAGTGCGCCACTGACCCAGCAGTCGATCAACTCGGTTCCACCGGTGCTCAGCGTGCTTGGCGTGACTGTCATGGCTGCTCCAGCAGAGCCCGATGTTCCAGTCGATGCAGAGTAGGAGAGGATTGGAGCTGCCCCTAAGATATTCAGGGTGACGGTTCTGTCGGCAAAGCCCACAGGGTTGGATCCACGAACAGTCACTGTCAAATTGTCCACCGCCTGGACGGGCGTTCCCGTGATGTTACAGCGGGAGTTTGTCACCGATTGTTCGATGCTGAGCCCCTGAGGAAGCGGTGGGCTGCCGGGAGCGAGGGCGCAGGTCGTGATCGGACCCACGCGGCTGGTGGCCGGGATCGTCATTGCAATCCCCACCGTCCCGGATTGGACTGCGGCAGGATAATTGAAGCTGGGAAGGTTGTAGAATTGATAGACCGCTGGGGCAGCACTGCAGCCCGAGCTGTTGCCGGCCGAGTCCACTTGCCTGGCGTAGTAGTTGATCGTGGTTCCCTCGACCTGGGCGGCGTTTCGTTGAATGTCGAGGGTGGTTTCGGCCGAAGCCGCGGTTGCCTGGCCGACGTTTTGGAGCGGGAAGTTGCAGGTGCTGCCGGTCCAGAGCGATACCGTGGCCTCCGGTTCAACACCGGCCACCCGGAGTGTTGGGCGCGATACAGACCCCGGACTCACCGACGGAACGACCAGGGACAGGGTGGGAGCTGGGGGGGGAACCGTGTCAGAGATACTGATTGTTACTGTGGCCGGACTCGAGTCCAACGAACCATCCGATGCCACGAATTGAAAGGTGTCTGTGCGTGCCGAACCGGCGTTCGGCGTGTACGTGAAGCTTCCTGAGCTCGGGTTGAGGGCCGTGATGGTCCCGGTGAGGGGGCCCTGGCCAGGGACAATCGAGTAGGTGCGGGCCGGTCCGTCCACGTCGGTGGAGCTGAGCGTGCCACTGACGGGCGTGGTGTTGCTGGTTGCCAGTGCGAGGGGCGAAGCGACGGGCCCATCGTTGACGGGGAGGACGTCGACTTTCAGGTAAAGCACCGGGCTGGAGGTCACGAGTCCATCCCATGCCCTGAAGGAGAACACCTCAAGAGGCCCGTTTAGATCCAGCTTCGGAAGCCAAACGAGCGATTCTCCGGGCCCGAGAAACGTGTCTCCGGCGGTGGCGGTGGTCCCATTTTTGGTCAGTTCGCCGTTGCCGGTGGAGATGCCTACCACGTAGAAGGAGACTGGATTGCCTTCAGGGTCCGAAGCATCGGTTGCGTCACGCAGGGTCTGATAGCTGATCGTGTAAGCCGTGTCTTCGATAGCCCCCTTCAGGGTGGATACTGCAGTCAGTACAGGGGAGTCGTTGATGGGAAGTACCGTGGCGGTAAAGGCCCGGGAAACGGTGTGATTTTGGGATTGGCCGTCGTTCACGGTAACGGTGATTGTTGCCACTCCAAAGGCATTTGCGGCCGGCACGAGGCTCAGGCTTCCCAGGCTTGCCGGACTCGAGTAGCTCACCGTTGGGTTCGGAATCAGAGCGGGGTTCGAGCTCGTCGCAGTGACCGTAAGAGTCTGAGGGGTCTCGTTGGCCGGGCCAATCGAAATTCCGGTGAGGTTGACGGTCTGTGCAGGAGCGTCTTCGTTGATGGTGAGATTCTCGATCGTATCAAGCGTGGGCGGATCGTTGACGGGCGTGACCGTGATGGAGACGGTAGCGGGACTCGAGTCCGCAGATCCATCGCTGGCCTTGAACGTAAACGAATCCGGCCCGTAGTAATTCGGATTTGGGATGTAGGTTTGATAAGCTCCATTGCCTGATAGGATGCCGTGCTGAGGCCCACTCAGGATTGAGACGGTGAGGGTGTTATCATCAAGGTCAGTGGCGTCGAGCGTGATCTGTTTTTCGGTGTCCTCAACGGCAGTAACATCCTGAGCGACGGCAACCGGGGCATCATTCACAGCGGTAACCGTGATTGAGACGGCTGCGATGTTGGAATCAGCTGTCCCGTCGTTCGCCTTGAAAGTAAACGAATCGGCTCCGTTATAGTTCGCATCAGGGGTGTAGGTCAGGTTGGGAGCGGTGCCGGAAAGGGTGCCGTTTGAGGGTTGTGTGACGACCGTGTAGGTGAGGGAGTCGCCGTCAAGGTCGGTTCCAGTCAGTGTGATGGCTTTTGCAGTCTCCTCTGCGGTCGAGACGGTCTGAGCGACGGCAAACGGGGAATCATTGACAGCGGTGACCGTGATCGAGACGGCCGCAATGTTGGAGTCAGCTGTTCCGTC
>CAIOHW010000279.1 GCA_903858195.1 Oligoflexia bacterium
CTCTGATCGCCTTCCTGCTGGGTCTGGTCCATGTGCTCTCCCCCGACCACTGGGTGCCGCTCTCGCTGCAGAGCTGGCAGCGCGGCTGGAACTACCACCGCACGCAGGGCTTGGTATTACAGCTCATGCTTTTGCATGTGGCCATGGGCCTTCTTGCCGCCCTCATGCTCGGCGAGTGGGCGAGGGGTCTTGGCCCGAGCGGCCTGTTTGCATTTTCGCTGGGGCTGGTGCTCGTGATGTCGCTGGCCCGTTTTGTCCGGTTCTCGCGTCTTCGCGAAGCCTTTCTTGCCGGTCCGCAGAGCAAGCGCGGACTGGTGGCGGCCTGGGGACTTCTGGGTCCTGCCGAATCGCTCGTACCCGTAGTGATGAAGTCGGTTCAACTGGGAGAGCACTGGCTTGCCCCCGTGATCGCCTACACGGCCGGCACTCTGATTGCCGGAAGCTCCCTGGTGTTTTGGGGCCGCAGGCTCTGGAATCAGCCATCCATCCTCGCACGCGGCTACCTCTGGGTGGGCCGCCTGAGCCTCAGGTAGCTCGGTCCTACGGCCGGTCTTGAAGCAGAGTCTGCGCGCGAGAGAGCGCCTCGTGGCACTCGCGCATGAGCTTTTCCACGACCTCTGAGGCGGGAAGAACGTCCTCGATGAGTCCCGAGCTCTGGCCCGCGCTCCAGACTTCTTTCCAAGTCGTCTTGCCCGAGGCCTCCGCAGCTTTTTCGAGGGCCTTGGATCCGGCAAGCATGCGCGCCATCTTGGCGTACTTGCGAGTCCACGGGTTTTTGAGCAGGAATTTTTCGATCGGATTCAGCTCAAGCCCCACCTGGTCGATGTACGGTGTGCGAATCACGGCTGCAGGCGTGCCCGAGATCCTAAGCGTCATCACGATGTCCTCGGGCTTGGCTGCGACAATGGCGTCCTTGTAGCCCTGGCTCACGCGCGCCTCGGTCGTTGCGATGAAGCGGGTGCCGAGCTGCACGCCATCGGCCCCGAGCAAAAGGGCCGCTGCGATCTGCTCGCCCGTGGCAATGCCGCCTGCAGCGATGACCGGAATCTTGAGCCTGCGCTTGAGGTAGGGAATGAGCACAAGAGGCGAGATCGGACCTGCGTGCCCGCCTGCGCCCGAGCTCACCGCAATGACGGCATCAGCGCCCAGATCCTGTACCTTTTGGGCATACTCGAAAGTGGTCACGTCGCAGAACACGCGGCTTCCCACCTCGTGCATCCGGCGGATCACCTCCTTGGGGCTCCCCAGCGAGGTGATGACAAAAGGGACTTTTTCTTCGGCGCAGATCTCGAGGTCGACTGAGGCCCGTGGGCTTGCTTTATTGACAATGAGGTTCACGCCAAAGGGCGCACCGCCCAGCCGCGATTTGACCTCTCGCACGGCCGCCCGGAACGCTTCGGGGGTTCGCCAGTTGAGCGAGGGCATGGCGGCAAGCGCCCCGGCTTTAACGACCGAAGAAACCAGGTTTTCGTCGCTCACCAGAAACATGGGGCCTGCAATGATGGGGTAGCTGACTCCGAGCATGCGGGTGAGGGCGGTCGGCAGGGCCTTGGGGGAGGTCATGGGAAGAGTTTAGCACGACTTGACAGATCGCCCATTTTTGACGACATGAGTCACGCTATGCCTCTTTACGAATACCAGTGCGATCAGTGCCAGAAGGTCCACGAAGTCATCCAGAAGTTCTCGGACGCTCCTTTGACGGAGTGCCCCGAGTGCCGGGCTCCCGTGCGAAAGCTCATGAGCATGAACTCTTTTGCCCTGCAGGGATCGGGTTGGTACACGACCGACTACAAGCGCAAGGGCGGCTCGGGCGGCGACTCCAAGTCGAGCTAGAGCCTGCGTCCGGCCAGTTCGCAGAGCGCCCGAAGCGTATCGAAGTGGTACATGCCGGTGGAGTGGCGATCACTCCAGTTGAACTGGATGGCATAGCGTCCAACCCCCTGGGCTCCGAGCACGCGGATTCCAGCGGGGATCGATTCGCGCCGAATCATGCGCTTGCCCGTTTTTTCGTCCACACACATGGCGCAGGGGCACTCAAAACGAAGCTCTTCATAGCTGAGCGCAAACGCATCGCCTGTGTTCCAGTGGATCTGGAGCTCGGTGTTGGAAAGGGGCTCGACGCGGGTGGGAGTGGGCTTCTCGGTGCTCATGCCCTGCTTATGCTGCAGGAAGGGGGGCCTGCGCAAGCGGCGGGATTTGGGGTATGATGCCCGGACCTATGTCCAAGCTCCCCAAACTGAAGGTCTTGCTCCTCGAAAACATCCATTCCACCGCCCGCGAGATTTTTGCCGCCGAGGGCTTTGAGGTCGAGGCCCTCTCAGAGGCTCTCCCCGAGGCGAAGCTTGCCCAAAAGATCCGCGACTTCCACGTGCTCGGCATTCGGAGCAAGACGCAGGTCACTGAAGCGGTTTTTGCCGAGGCGAAAAACCTCATTACGATGGGCGCCTTTTGTATCGGCACCAACCAGATTGCGCTCGATTCCGCACGGCTTGCGGGCATCCCGGTTTTCAATGCGCCGTTTGGCAACACCCGTTCGGTGGCCGAGATGGTGATTGCCGAGATCATCATGCTCTCGCGCAGGCTCGGGCAGAGAAACACCGAGATGCACCAGGGCATCTGGAACAAGGTCTCAAAAGAGTGCTTCGAGATTCGCGGCAAGACCTTGGGCATCGTAGGCTACGGCAACATCGGCTCGCAGGTTTCGACGATTGCCGAGAACCTCGGCATGAAAGTCGTCTTTTACGACATCATCTCGAAGCTCCCGCTCGGGAACGCCCGGGGCTCAAGCACCCTTGCCGAAGTGTTGAAGGTCTCGGATTTCGTGACGCTGCATGTGCCTGCCACCCATTTTACCCGCAACATGATCGCGGCCCCCGAGCTTGCCCTGATGAAACCCGGGGCCTGCCTCTTGAACGCAAGCCGTGGCAACGTCGTCGTCATCGAAGCTCTTGCCGAGGCCCTCAAGACCAAGAAGCTCGGCGGCGCTGCGATTGACGTTTATCCCGAAGAGCCTGAGGCCAACGGCGCGGATTTTCGTACCCCGCTTCAGGGCATCGCAAACGTCATCCTCACTCCGCACATCGGTGGCGCCACCGAAGAGGCGCAGGCCCAGATCGGCGAGGAGGTGCCCACCTCGCTCATGCGCTACCTCAAGACGGGGAGCACGCTTCGCGCCGTCAACTTTCCGGAGCTCGATCTTCCGTTCAGCCCGACGTCCCATCGGATCTTGAACGTGCACCGCAATGTTCCGGGCGTTCTTCGCGAGATCAACCGAATCGTTTCAGACCTCGGGGCCAACATCCAGGCACAGGGGCTTTCGACCGACCCTGAGATCGGCTACCTGCTGCTGGATACCGACAAAGCCTTGTCGGGAGAGGTTAAACAGGCCATTGAGGCCCTGAAGAGCTCGATTCGCACCCGCATCCTGTATTGAGCCCCCGCCCTGATGGGGGTATCCTTAAGGGATGGGAAAAGGGATCCGAGGCTGGAAGAGCCTGTTGCCTGTGGGCAAGGCGGGGATGTCTCTCATCGAGCTCAGTATCGTGGCGGGTCTCTCGCTCATGATGATCGGTGCCTTTACGCAGGTGATGCTGAGCAGCCGCGTGGATCTCGAGCGCATGGGCGCCAAGGTCGCGGTGACCCAGCTTCGAAGCCAGATGGATACGGCACTGCTCGGAAACATCGGGAGCAGGGTGTTTTCGGTCAACCCTGAACTCAAAACCGAATTTGAAACGTTAGGCCCGACTCCAGTGTTCCCTCTACCGGCCACTCGCTCCTGCAGGAAGAACCAGAAATCGGAAGAAATCCCTTTTGCCTCAACTGACAAGATCCCTTATTCGGCCATGCATCTGGGCGGGCCCATCTTCGAGGTCGGAAAGAAGCTTGCCGCCAGTTCCCATGTCGAAGTGCAGGACGCTTACATCGTCCAACTGTCGGCGGACGGAAATAATTGCGAAGTCGGGCAGAATTCGGCGTGCCACTCCTCAGATTGCAGTTTCATGAATGTAGTCAAGCTCGCGAGCACCAAGCCCGGCTGGCCTGGCAACGTCACGATCGAACAGCCCCTGGTGTGCCGCACGGAGTGGATTGCCACTAGCGCGACGACGGGCTACGAGCAGATGAAAACCTGCAGGCTCACCGGCACAACTGCGACGGCAGCTAACCCCTCAGCATCGCCGAGTCCTTGCCTGGGTGACATCGACTTTGATGGCTATACCACCCCAATGGAGTACGACATTGTGAGGGCTTCCGAGGGAGTGTTTGGCGGGCCAGGCGTTCCTTGTGATTACCTTCGCCTGTTCAAGGCAATGGACCAAAACTCTGACAACGCGATCGGTCCTGAAGATTGGGGCCTTTTAAAGCCGCACCTGGGTTGCCAAGCTCCCCTTAAGCGTTGCTTCAGCCAATCGCCCGCTTACTTTGCTTGGCAGAATCTGGCTTTAGCTTGGTCCTCCGGGTTGATGTCCGGGGCGGTTCCGCAGGTCTTTGAGTATAAGGATTTGGCTGCAGTCGAATACTGCTTTGAAAAGTTTGAGGATGACCTTCTGCCCCCTGAGCTCCAACCGATACCGAATCCAACTCCAGCCAAGGCATGTGGTGCCATCAACATCGACGGCAGTTACAAGCTGGTAAAGAAACCCTCAGGACAATATGCGCCGAAGACCATCGACAGCCGCGATGTCTTTCTGGCCCGAGCCCTTTCAAAGCTCTATCCGACAGGCCCCGAATATCCGACCAGTTGTCCAAGCGGGATTCCCAGTTTTGATACGACGGGTCTGAGCTGCGATCAGGGCTACCAGCCCGCTCCAGTGCTGCCGGGTCCCTAAAAAATCTTCCCCGGGTTGAGCAGGCCCTTGGGGTCCATCGCCCGCTTGATGGCTTTCATGCAGGCAATTTCTTCGGGTGAGCGCGAGAAGGCGAGTGCGTCTTTTTTCAGGAGCCCGATGCCATGCTCGGC
>CAIOHW010000280.1 GCA_903858195.1 Oligoflexia bacterium
ACCCGTCATTCTTTGGCATGCTCGGCGCGTTCACGATCGCCTACCTGGGCGGCGTGCTCTCGAGCCTCACCCCCTGCGTTTATCCGATGATCCCCATCACGGTGAGCGTGATCGGGGGCACCGCCTCTCGCGACCGGAGCTCACAGACCCACCGCTGGCGCGATGTCGCCATCCGGGGCCTGGTTTACGTGAGCGGCATGGCCGTGGTTTACGCCTTCCTCGGAGTGCTGGCAGGCCTCACGGGCCGTGTTTTCGGTACGATCACCCAGGGCTCGGGATGGTTCCTGTTTCTCGGAATCACGTTTTCGGTCGGAGCTCTCGTCATGCTCGGAGTCATCCCCTTTGACCCCATGGCCTGGTGGGATCGCCTTGCCCGAGCTTTTCGCTCGCGGCGCGGACAGGCGCCCGTCCACCCCACCCACTCGCCCACACAGCACCGCGAGATCACTCTGCTTGGGGCCTTCACTCTGGGTGCCACCTCGGGGTTCATCGCATCGCCCTGCACCACCCCTGTTTTGACTGCGATCCTGGCTTTCATCGCCCGCACGCAGTCCGTGGGACTCGGACTTTTGCTCATGGTGGGCTTTGCGCTTGGCATCGGCACCCTGCTGCTTCTGATCGCGTTTTTTACGGGCTTTGTTCAGTTCATGCCCAAGTCAGGCGCCTGGATGGAGAAAATCAAGGTGGCAAGCGGGCTTCTTCTGCTTGCCGTCGGGCACTACCTGGTTTTCCGGGCCGGCAACTTGTGGCAGGCTCTGTGAGCAAATGAAAGCTGCAGCCCCCGTATCCATGACCCGCAAAACCCTGACCGCGCTCTCGCTGCTTGCAGGAGCCGGCCTGGTGATCTCGCTCATCCAGACCTCGCACTTTTTTAGCGTGCGGCAGGGGCTGGCGGGCTTTGACAGCTTCTGCAAAATCGGCGCGGCTTTTGACTGCAACGCGATCGATGCCTCGCCCTACGCTGAGCTCTTTGCGGGACTTCCTCTCTCAGGTGCCGCTGCCGGCTGGTTTCTGGCCATGCTGGTGCTCACCCTCCTGGCCAGAAGTGCGGAGTTTGCCTCCGTGCTCTACCCCTGGGTGATGGGCATGTCGGCAGTGGGATCGGTCGTCTCGTTGATCTACCTCGGCATCATGGTGCGCGTGCTGCACGTGGGCTGCCTGCTCTGCCTCGGGGTGGACCTGATCAACTGGTCAAGCCTTGCCGTGCTCCTGGTCAACCGTCCCCGTGCGAGCGAGAAGGCAGGCGTGAGCTCAGGCGACCTCAAGACCGGAGCGTGGGTCACCGCCCTCAGTCTGGCTCTTGCCATTGTCGTAGCCAAGGGCATGCAGGGAGAAGCCCCGGCCCGGACCGAGCTCGATGAGCGTGTGGCTTCGATCCTCGCCACTGAGCCCGTGGCGGTGAACCTTCCCGCACGTCTGACAAAAGCCTCAGGCGACACCGCCCAGCAGGCTACACCCAAAGTCACGATCATCAAGTTCAGCGACTTTCAGTGCCCCTCCTGCCGTGTGGGAGCCCAGACCCTTCACCCCGTACTTCGACGCTATGAGGGTCGCGTGCGTTTTGTTTACCGCAACTTTCCGCTCGATTCGGCCTGCAACCGCGTGATCCAGCGGCCCATGCACCCGCACGCCTGCGAGCTGGCAGCCGGCGCGATCTGCTCCGAGCAGCAGCAAAAGTTCGAGGAGTACTACCAGAAGGTCTTTGAAGAGCAGCCGATGCTTGCCCGGGGCTCGGCACTCGAGATCGCCCGCCGCACCGGCATGGATGCAGGCCGGTTCGAGACCTGCCTCACGGATCCCGCGACGCTTGCGGCCGTAAACCAGGACGTCGAAGAGGGCATCGCTCTCAATATCGAGTCCACGCCGACGTTTTTTGTGAACGGTCGCCGCGTGACCGGAGCCCAGCCTCCCGAAGTCTGGAACCGCGTGATCGAGTCGCTGCTTCGCTAGCATGTGGATCGACAGCCACTGCCACCTCAACTACGACTACTCGCCCAAGAGCGTCGATGATCTCGTGCGCGAGGCCGGCGAAGCCGGTGTCTCGCACCTCATGACCATTGGCGTAGACCTCAAGACGCTTCCTGAGATCGTTGCGATCTCGGAGCGTTTTGAAAACGTCCATCACACTGCCGGTCTCCATCCTCATGACGCCATCACAGCAACGCGCGAGGAACTCCAAATGTTGCGGGTGGCTGGCCGTCACCCCAAGTGCCGGGCGATCGGCGAGGTGGGCCTCGACACGCACTACGACCACTCGCCGCTCGAGATCCAGTTGGATCGCCTGCGCGTGCAGTGGGAGATTGCAGCCGAGCTGTCGCAACCCCTGATCATCCACTCACGAAACGCCGAGGCCGAGCTTTTGGCCGAGCTCAAGGAGTTCTGCCGCCAGCTCCAGCCCTCGCAGATTCCGGGCATCATCCATTGCTTCACCGGTACGCGCGCCTTTGGAGAAGCCTGCCTCGAGCTTGGTTTTTATATTTCGTTTTCGGGAATCCTGACTTTCATGAACGCCGAAGACCTGCGCGACTGCGCCCGCGCGTTTCCGATCGATCGGCTGCTCGTCGAAACCGACTCTCCCTACCTCGCCCCGATCCCGTTTCGCGGCAAGAAGTGCGAGCCTGCGATGGTTCGCCACACGGGGCTCAAGCTTGCCGAGCTCAAGGGCATGGCCGTCGACGAGGTGGCCGCCCGCACCAGCGCAAACGCAAAGCGGGTGTTCAAGCTCTAGGCCAGTTCGCGCACGACGAACGCACCCTTTTCGATGCGCCATTTGACGTCGTAATCGAGAAAATCAAAACCAAACTCAAGTCCATCGGCTTCGGGCGCTCCGGGGGGGTGCCTTCGCTTCTGGAAGGCGGGCCTCGGATCGAGCTCGAGCACCTCGGTGATCATGGCCCGAAGCCCGGGGCGTCCGGATCGCTCGATCGCCGCTTCGGCTTCGGCAGTGAAGTGCACCGGTACGCGCTCGATGGGCTCTTCGGCCCAGCCCGAGCGGGCCGTAGGGATCGAATCTGCGTAGGCGATGTAGGGTTTGATATCGAGCACGGGAGTGCCATCCAGGAAGTCACAGCCCCGCACGACGATCGCCGCGCCCCTGGGGTCGTTTGCATCCACGCGCACGAGCTCGACTGCCGAAAGTCCGATCGGATTTGGCCTGTGCGGCGAGCGCGATGCGAGCACTCCGACCTTCTCTGCGCCACCGAGCCTCGGCGGGCGGATCGAGGGTTTCCAGGCGTGGGCCCCGTGTTCATGGAACACAGTGATCACCCAGAGATGCGAAAACTCATCCAGCCTGCGAAGCGCCTGGCGCAAGAAGGGCTGCGCGGGATCGAGCCGGATCGTGGCCTCGACCGAAGCAACAAGCCCGGGCTGGCGCGGGATTCCAAACTTTTCTTTAAAGCAGGATTCGACCGTCCCGATGGGCCGGAAGGTCCAGTCAGGCGTCGACCGATGCATCAGTTCCAATCCACTCGCAGGCGCGAGCGTCCACCGAGCGACGACCCGATCACCTCGATGCGGTCAATGCAGCGGGGCTGACTATCAGCTCCACTCGTGAGCGACACCCAGCTGGTTCGTGTGCCCGAAAACAAAAGCCTGCCAAAGTGCCGGAAGACCTGATCATCACCCGTGGTGAAGACGACGCGGATCTGCTCGAGCTTCAAAGAGCGAGACACTGCCAAAAACGAAAGCCTCCGGGCCCTGCAATACGAAGGAGCCCAGTCGAGGACCTTTTCAGCGGTGAAACGATCCAGCTCCACCTCATTGCGGCCCATGGGCACATCAGCGCGCGCATGTTGCGCGACTGCGATCCCCCAGCCCACCATCCCGAGAAGAGCTGCCAGGCGAAGCAGAGATACTGACGACCATCGAACCTTTGCGGGAGCTTTCGTAGACTTTTCCATGGCCCGTGCATTAACACCGAATTCTAAAGTTGACTATTTTAATCTGAATTGAGAATCACACCCCCCTTGGCTCAATCCTGTTTTTTGGAATGACCTCAACTTTCCCGAACGCTAGGCTGCCTGAGTTTGATCCCTCCTCTCATCAATCCCTACCTCGAGCTTGCAGCCCAATCGCCACCGGCTGCGCGCAAACAGCTGATCTGGGCCTTCTCCTGGGCCATTCCGTCGAGTGAGGCCATCCAAACCATCCGGAGCTTTTCGCCGCTCGTAGAACTGGGTGCAGGAACCGGCTATTGGGGCTGGCTCATCCGACAGGCGGGTGCCGACATCGTCTGCCTGGATTCCAATACCGAGGCGCCGCCGCACTGGAGTGTAGTCGAGCGCGGAACGCCCGAATCCTTGAGCGCCCTCCCGGATCTCAGTCGACGCACGCTGCTTCTGGTCTGGCCTCCGCTTGCCGATGGCGCAAGCTGCATGGCTCTCGAGGCTCTCAGTCACTGGCAGGGAACGCATCTGGCCTATGTCGGCGAATGGCGCGGGCGCACGGCAAGCCCCGAGTTTCATGACCGACTCGAGAGTGAATTCGATCTGCTCGCAGAAGTTCCCATCCCCC
>CAIOHW010000281.1 GCA_903858195.1 Oligoflexia bacterium
AGTCCCGAACCTGAACCTCTTCTCTTCGGCGGTGTCCAGAATGCCGACTGTCCCAGTCAAACGTGCTGATGTCAAACCGGGAGAGGTACTTTGTCAGTATTGCACTGCCCGCTGCTGCGGATATTTCGCCCTGCCGATGGAAACCCCGACCGAGCGGAAGGACTTCGAGAACATTCGCTGGTTCATGCTGCACGGACACGTGACGGTGTTCGTCGACTCGGGCACGTGGTTTCTGTGCGTCCACAACAAGTGCGATCACCTGCAGCCCGACAACCTGTGCGGTATCTACGAGACCCGTCCGCAGATCTGCCGGGACTACACCACCGACAAATGTGAGTACGACAACGACGGCGTCTACGACCAGCTGTTCGAGACCCCGGACCAGATCCAGGAATACGCCGACGCGCTCCTGCCGCCCGCGGAAACCTGGGACTTCTCCCCCGAGCCACCCAACCCGCGCGAACTGGTCCTGCCGCTGGCGTGAACCCTGCGTTTGGGAAACCAGCCTGCGGGTCGGTTTACAAAGCCGCCCAAATCCGAAATGATCCCACTCGCGGGGCGATTAGCTCAGTTGGTTAGAGCGCCACTCTTACACAGTGGATGTCGCGGGTTCGAGTCCCTCATCGCCCACCTTGCCACCAGGTAAAACACTGGGTTTCCAGTGAATTTCCTTGCGGCTCAAATCAGCTCGCGGCTCGCCGCGATGTCTGACGGACGGTTGCTGCGTAGGATTCTGCGTCGGATTTTCGACGCACCCGGCA
The DNA here is from genome assembly GCA_903858195.1 of Oligoflexia bacterium. GTDB lineage: Bacteria > Bdellovibrionota > UBA1018 > UBA1018 > UBA1018 > CAIOHW01. The sequence goes on from CAIOHW010000281.1 coordinate 762, forward strand.
GCCCGTTCGAAATCGTCTTCTGTCGTTTGCAGGTAGTGCTTCTGTGCCACGGTGATCGAGTTCCCGATCCAGACGCAAACCGCCTTGATGGGGTGAATCTTCGCGAGATCCGTTTCACAGCTCGCCCGGAGATTGTGGAACAGCTTGTGCCAGGGCTTCACTCCGGCACGATTGATGATCTTCAACAGCTGAGTCCGGAGATTCGCGTTCGCACTCCGGTAGCGACTGATGACAAACTCACTCTTGTCACCGTAAAGCTCTTGAGCTTCTTCCAGGTAGGGACGCAGTTCCGGAAAGATGGGGACGATTCGCATGGCTCCCCCTTCGTGATGCTCGGTCTTCGGCGAACGAACCGTCATGCGATTTCGATCCCAGTTCAGATCTTCCCATCGCAGGGAAAGATGCTCGCTCGGACACCGGAGCCCGGCGAACCGACTGAGAGCGAACAGCAAACGCCACTCCGCATCCGGGCATGCGTCCAGGACAGCTTTGGCGGTCTCACGAGTGATATAGGCTTGCCGTTCCTGATTCCCGCTGGTCGTGGTCGGGATGTCTCTCTGCTTGAACGGATTCGCCTCGATCAACTCCCGATCCAGGGCGTCGGCAAAGAACTGCTTCACCACTCCACACGTCCGGCGAACGGTGTTTTCCGCCAGCCCCTCGCCGATCAGATACTGCCGAAAGCCCTTGGCTGCTGACTTCGAGATCGCTCGGAGCGACACGGTTCCGTCAAAGTGGGCCAGCAGATGATTCCGCGTCCGATTCCAAACTGTCTTCGTAGCAGGTTTGGCATCGTTTCGGCTCGCAATGTAGTCGTCAACGAACGCTTCGAGGCTGGATGCCCCACGCGAGGCAACCAACCCAACCCGCGAGAGCTTCGTGTACAGAACCGGTTCGAGCTTCCGGATGTACTGCGCCGTTTCCGGCTCAACTGTCCCATGGGAGATGAGAGCGACCAGCAACTTTTCGACATGCCCCTGCAAGGTTGCGGCATTCTTGGCTGTCATCTTGCCCAAGTAGACCGTCTTCCGAACCCCCGCGGGGTCCGTAAACTGGAGCTTCCGAAGTGCGAAGCAGATTATCCGCTTCGAACGCCGCACCATCGTGAAGGGCAAGACCCGCTCGACGACGACCTATGCGATCACCAGCCTCCCGCGCGAGA
>CAIOHW010000282.1 GCA_903858195.1 Oligoflexia bacterium
ACGGCTTTGGGTACGGATTCGGATGGCTGTCGCCTCGCCTGTCATTTGACTTTGCAGTCGACCATGCGATCAAGCCCATCACCGAAGTCACGCACTCCAGCGGCCTGACATTCTACTTCTGAGCCGCTACTTCGGGACAACGAACAGATGCCGAAGGCTTGATCGCGGGTAGAGCCTGCCCAGCAGCTCGTCGGTCAAAACTGAAGCGGTCGCGCCCTCAGCCACCAGCTTTCCCTCGAAGAGCAGCCACGCTCGATCGGCAAAACGTACGCTCATCTGCGGATCGTGCGACACGAGCACTACGCTCATTCCCTCTCGAACCAGTCCCCGCAGCTTCTCGCCGAGCTCAAACTGGTAGTCGAGATCCATTTTGGAGAAGGTTTCATCGAGTAGCAGGACGCGCGCGCCCTGGGCGAGCCCCCGCGCCAGCAACACCCTCTGGCGCTCGCCTCCACTCAACGATCCGAGCTCGCGCCCAAGAAAGTCCCCCAGCTCACAGAACTGCACGGCCCACTCAAGCCTCCCGCAGTCGCCTGAAGCAAAAACACCCGAGGCAATGGCCTCATCTACTGTGATCGGAAAGAGCGAATCCAGCTCTGCTCCGAGGTAGGCAACCCTCGCGGCCCTCCCCCGTTGGGAGAGCGAAGTCCAGTCCGTGCCCTCGTAGCTGAGGCTGCCCGAGAACCGGGCGGGGTCGTAGCCCAACGTGCCCGCGAGGAGCTGCAGGAGGGTCGACTTGCCGGCCCCGTTCGGACCAATGAGCGATACCCACTCTCCGCTTGCCACCTCAAAGCTGAGATTCGAGAGCAGCGGTCCTCTGGGCTGGCACCACGACACCGACCGACCCTGGATCAGGCTCTCAGACATGCCTTTCACCTCGCGCCTGCATGAATCGCAGGATGCCGTAGAAGGGAACGCCAATCAGCGCTGTTACCACTCCAATCGGAACATCCCTGGGCGAAAAAACGGCGCGCCCAACCGTATCCGAGACGACGAGCGCAATGCCTCCGGCAAGCCAGGCAAGCGGCAGGGCCCGGCGATGCGCCGCCCCCTGCCATTGTCGAATGGCATGGGGCACCATGAGCCCGACAAATCCGATCATGCCCGAAAAAGCCACTCCCAGTGCGACCAAGAGCGAACTGGCCACGACAATCTCTCGCCGAAGGCTCTCGACCGGAACGCCCACCGAGCGGGCCTGCTTTTCACCCATCAAAAGAGTGTCGAGCTCGGCATGGCGTCTGCGAACGAGGATCATCACGCCAAAACCCAGGACCAGAACCATGGCAGCACCGAGATTGGTCGCGCGCGAAAGGTCTCCCAGCAGCCAGCCCAAAGCCTGCACGACCCCCCTGGCATCCGAGAGAGCCATGACGAGTGCCACGAGACTTGAACCCAGAAGCCCGAGCAGCACTCCTGCGAGCAGCAGCGCCTCGACCCTGTGAATGGCAAGCAACGGGATGGCAAAGAGGAGGGCCCCGAGCAGTGGCCCGACCGCCATTCCCTCGATCACCGCCCCCACACCCAAGGCACCGGAAAGAACCGCACCCAGAGCCGCGCCGGACGAGACTCCCAGCGTGTATGGCTCGCACAAAGGGTTTGAAAACTGCGCCTGAAGGAGCATCCCCGCAACGGCGAGCGCTCCTCCCACCCCGAATGCAAGGAGTGCCCGGGTGCCGCGGATGGACCAGAGCGTGGCGGGATCCGTCTCGGCCCACGAGAGCTCGCCCACCAGCAACGACGCCACGAGGGCTGCTGCCGAAAGCATGAGCAGGAGAAGCAGGGCACTTCCCGGGCTCCGGCGCGGGGGACGTGGGGTTGGCGGCATGATCCAAAAATGGATTGGACCCCCCTTTTGGGCAAGCAGTAAAGTAGCTCCATGTCTGGTCCGCTTCCCAAGGAACTCCTAAACGAACTCGTGGCGATCCTCGGGCCAACCCGTGTGATCGGCCCCGGCGACGCCCTCCGTCGGTTTGGATCGGATTACACCGAAGACCTCTACTTCGAGCCGCAGGTGGCGGTCCTCCCCGAAACCACCGAGGAGGTCTCCAGGGTGCTTGCTGCTGCAGGCAGGCATGCCGTCCCGGTCACACCCCGCGGGGCAGGCACGGGCCTGTCCGGAGGGGCCCTGCCCGTTCAGGGTGGAGTCGTCCTTTCGCTTGAGCGCATGAATCGGATCCTCGAGATCGATGAGGACAATCTGTGCGCGGTGGTGCAACCGGGCGTCATCACGGAAGTCTTGCAGGATGCCGTCGAGGCGATTGGACTGTTCTATCCTCCGGATCCCGCATCCCGCGGAAGTTCACTCATCGGAGGCAACGTGGCCGAGTGCTCCGGAGGACCGCGTGCCGTGAAGTACGGCGTGACCAAAGACTATGTGCTGGGCGTCGAGGCCGTGCTTCCGGATGGCGAGATCATCCGGCACGGGGGAAAACTTCTCAAAAATGTGACCGGCTACAACCTGACCCAACTCCTGGTCGGAAGCGAGGGAACGCTTGCAGTGGTCACGGAGATCACGCTGAGGCTCATCCCACTGCCCCGCCTCCGTCAGACTCTGCTTGCCCCGTTTGACGACATGGAGGCTGCGGCCCGAACGGTAGCGGCGATCTTCAAGCGCGGCATCATCCCCTCAGCCTGCGAATTCATGGAGAGGGACGCCATCCGCGCAAGCCAGGACCATCTGGGCATACGCCTTCCGTTTGCCGAGCCCGAGGCGCTGCTCCTGCTCGAAGTGGATGGAAACCGCATGGACCTGCTCGAAGAGGCTCGTGACCAGCTCTGCGAGGTCGCGCTCGAACATGGAGCGCGGGATGTCGTGCTTGCCGACACGGATGCACGCCAGAAGGAAGTCTGGCGCATCCGCAGGGCAACAGGCGAGGCTGTAAAAAAGCTCTCCATCTACAAGGAAGAGGACACCGTGGTGCCGCGATTCCAGCTCCCGGCTCTCGTTCGTGGAGTGAAGGAGATCGCCTCCCGGTACGGCCTCACCACGATCTGCTACGGGCATGCGGGTGACGGCAACCTGCATGTGAATATCCTCAAGATGGATCTGGGCGACGCGATCTGGAACGCGCGCCTGCCGATAGCGATCGAAGAGATCTTTCGGCTGACCGTTTCACTGGGCGGCACGCTCTCGGGAGAACATGGAATCGGCTACTCACAAAAACGCTATATGCCGATTGCCTTCAAGCCCCACGAACTCAGGCTCATGAAATCGGTCAAGGACGCCTTTGACCCACGAGGACTCCTCAATCCCGGAAAGATGTTCCCGGATGCGACTTGATCGCCTCGGCAAGGTTTCGGGCCCCTGAGACGAGCGACAGGCTCGGAAGCGTGAGTTCGTCGCCATCAAAGACCATCACGGGGCGTGCACCCCAGGAGCGGGCAACCTTGCCAAATCGGGTGCGCTCCGCCCTGAGTCCGATCACCACGATGAGTTGAGGACGTCCGGCCAGGACCGCTTCACGGGTCACTCGAGGATAGGCCTGCTCAAGCGACGAAAAGATGTTCCCCGCCCCCATCCACGCCAGCAGCTCCGGCAAGAAGTCGCCCCGGCCCCCCACCGAAATGAGCGGATCGCCATCGAGCTGAAAAAACATCCTTCGCGGAACACCCATGGCAGAGGCCCCAAGAATGCCCTTGAGTCCCGCGATGCCTCGTTCAAACCGGCTTGCGAGCTCCTCTCCGCGTTCTCGATGGGAGAGCAGCCCGCCAATGCGACGATAGGCAGCGGCGATGTCCCGCAGGGTGTCGACTCGAACTTCCTGCCAACCCGCGCCTCCTGCACGTGTGGCGTGTGAGCCCGAGTAAAGAACGGTTTCGGCCCTGAGTGCGATCAACTTCTCACGATCGAGGTTAACGGCGGAGGCAACTACGGTGGGCGCCGCGCCCGGTGGCAGGCGTGCATGCTCAGGAACGCCAACGACTCGCCCCATCTCGGTCGCCGGAAGGACCTCGTAGCAGATCTGGGCCAGAGCTGGCGTCAGTGCCACGACAGTGCCGGTGCCCGCCTCTGCAAGCGGAGCGAGCGCACACAAGAGACCCATCAGCAGCCAGGCGCTAGAACTGACTCTCGCGTCCATCAATCAGGGCATCGAGGTTCTTTTCGTGGCGGGCAAGAACGGTAAAAAGGATGAGTGCGCCTGCCCAGAGATGCGGACCCGGTTCGGACGAGGGCAGTACGGCATGCGTGACCGAAACCAGCAAAAGACCCACGAGGCTCGAAAGGGAGCCGACTCTGGAGGCCAGAAATACGAGGGCGAATCCCAGTCCGCCAGAGAGAGCGGCCCAAGGCGAGAGTAGTGCGATGGCCCCAAAGGCCGTTGCCACGCCTTTTCCACCCCGAAGCCGAAGCCAGGGCGAAAAGCAGTGGCCCAGCACCGAGAACAGCGCGGCACTCCAGACCAGAAGCGGACTCCCCAGGCTCCACGCATCGGCGGGAAACCCGATCCAGCCCTCCCATGCGGGGGCGCTCCCCTCGCCTGCCATGGCCACGGCAGCCGAGCCCTTGAGCGCATCCATGACAAAGGTCAGGAAACCGGCAGGCCAGAAACCCACCACTCGCGACACGTTGGTTGCGCCGATGTTGCCGCTCCCCTTCGAGCGCAGGTCGGCCCCGCCAAAGATCCGGGCAAAAATGAGTCCGAACGGGATCGATCCGCCCACGAGGGACAAGAGCAGGATGACAAGAGAGCCGTTCACGGAGAGCGCGTCCTCATGCGGTTCCAGAGCAGGAGGACGCCGGTCATGAAAAATCCAAGCGAGATGAACTGGCTTGTCGAGAGCACTCCGCCAAAGACGAAGCCCCTGACAAAGTCGCCGCGAAACGTCTCAGTGATCGTGCGAATGAAGGGATAGGCCAGCAGGTAGGTGATGCCCACTTGGCCGTCAAACCGGCGGTGGCGATGCACCCAGAGGAGCCCCGCAAAAAGGGTCATCAGGGCCGTAAATTCGTAGAGCTGTACCGGATGGAGCGGAATCCCCCGGAGCGTGGGTTCAACCAGCTCTGATTGGAAGCGGATTCCCCATGCAAGCTCCGTCGGCCGCCCGTAACAGCAGCCGGCAGCCACACACCCGAGGCGACCAAAGGCATGGCCCAGCGCCAGGGCGGGCAGGAAGATGTCGATCAACTTCCAAAAGGACATCTTGTGCTTTTTAGCCCACCAAATTCCCCAAGGCAGCGCAAGCAGAGGCCCCCCGAAGAAAACCAATCCGCCCTCCCAGATCCTGAGCACTGCCAAAGGATCGGCGGCATAGTCCTGCCAGCGGGTGATCACAAACAAAAGCCTTGCTCCGATGAGCCCCATGACCAGCAGCCAGAAAGCCGTGTCAGCGGCAAACTCAGGATTCATGTTCGATCGCGCGGCAAGCCGACGCACAGTCGAGAGCGCGGCAAAAAAACCCAGCGCGATCATGAAACCATAGGTGTGGATCTGGATGGGACCGATCTTAAACAGTAGTGGAAACATCCGCTCCTGCGCCTTCCTTCTTGAACAGGTCGAGCATCAAAAGCCCCACACCCACGCAGATGGCCGAGTCTGCGACATTGAAGGCGGGAAAATGGACCTGGTAACGCCAATGGAAATCGAGGAAATCCACCACGTATCCGAACCGAACCCGATCGATCAGATTGCCGATCGCTCCACCCATGACCGACGCCAGCGCCACGGCGGTGCGCAGATCGCTGTCCGGGAGTTTACGAAACAGCTGGATGATGACGGCAAGTGCCAGCGTCGGGACGAGCATGAAAAAGGGAATGCGAAAGGCCGGATTGGCTGTTGCAAGAAATCCAAAGGCCGCCCCGGTGTTCCGGACATAGGTGAGACTGAAATATCCCGTCATGACCGGGATCGACTCGCCCAGATGGAAACGATTGACGATGAGCTGCTTGGTCAGCTGGTCGAGCACGAGCACGAGGCTTGGGAGAGCGGCCAGGATCCAGTATTTCTTCTTCATAGCGATGAACCCCAGAGGATCACATAGCGTGAACGACGCTGGATTTCATCGCGATAACCATCCGAATCAAGAAACTCGACGCGGATGCGTTTACCAAGCGGGTGGCCGCGCGCAATTCGAAGCGCCTCTTCTTGCTGTACGGTCACCAGCGCCACCTCAAAATCCGAGTCGGTCGTTGCGCGACCCTCCGCCCTCGGGCCCACCAAAAATCCTCGCTCACAGATCGGCTCAAGCGAAAGACGGAGCGTCTCAAGCTCGCACACCGAAGCAAGCACCTTTAGATTTTCGACTCGACCTTCATCATCACGCAAGCGGATGGCCCGCTCGTTGTCGACCCAGTCGATCATCCCGGCCCCGGTCAGCTTCTGCAGCATCTGCTTGAGGCCTTCGGGTCCTCCGACACCGCGCACACCCTTGAGGCGATTGGCGAGCTGCCTGAGCGGAAAAACGCTCGTGGGCTCGAGAAGCAGCAGCCGCATGAGCTTTTGCTCGGCAGTCGCAAACATCAGATCATCGAGAGTCGTGCTTTCAGGCTTCTTTACCTTGGATCCCATTGATCCCCCAATTCTCGCGCCACACGTGCAGCTGAAGACATTTCGGCGGAACTCAGTGCAGTCCGCCACCGGCTGATGATCCTGAACGCGCCCACGCGCTTCTGGTTGCGATCCGTGACCTCAAGCTCCCAGGTGCACGCCGGCTGGTCGGGTTTGATGCCGATCGCAAGCGTCTTCCTCGATCCCGTCGTCCGCCACTCCACCCGATCAAACGCAGGCGAGAGCGACGCCATATGGCGCACGGCCGATCCTGCGACAGCTTCGGGCTGCAGCCAAACGGGAAGATCTGGAGTGATCTCAGTGGGTTTTGATCGGCGCACGCGATGAGTCTAGCCCATCTTGAATTCCGGCGCGAGCGAGGCCTAGCGTCAATTTTTTGATCTTTTGAAGGTGATCCGGGCCTCGGAGTGCAGGGACTCGCCCAAAGAGACCCGTTCAAGCGTGCGGGCTTCACCGGGCGAACCAAGATCCGTTACGAGCTCCACCCGCAGGCTGCCGCCCACCACCTGAAGCGAGGCCATCTGTCGGCTTTGGGCGTCAAACGTGCCCGTCGATCCAGGCGACTGGCCCGGCAGGGCCCCGGAACCGAAGGCAAGCTGGGCGACCGAGCCCGTTCTGGATGCCTCGGCGACCCAGTACACACGATCATACTCCCTGGATCGCGAGGGCTCTCCGTCGGGTCCGAGGAGGACCTCCCGAATGTGGTTGCGCGAAACCAGTGCACCACCTCCGTCAGCCTCAACCCAGCGGCTGGAGACTTCCATCTCTACAAGGGTCGTCCGACGCGAAGCCGCCTCCACCCGCACGCCGCTTCCCTTCCATTCCCCCTGCATCAGGATGGCCCAGTCCGGGAGGGTGGTGCAAAGAAGCAATGCTGCAGCCAGGCAGGTATTCATGCCCACCGGCTACCAGAACGATCGACGGATTGGAACCGAGGTTGCAGCGGCCAATAACGGTGAACCGAGCCCTCGTTGCAATGACCCTGTTACTGGCATCCTGCGGAGTCCCCGATGGGGCTGGCTCCAGTCTGGATGGATCTCCCCGCTGGGAGGGAGCCATTCGGATCGGCACGCAGTGTCCCTACGGGATGGTCTCGAAGTACCAGCCTGCAGCCTTTCGCCTGAGTTCCTGCCCGCTTCCGGTCGGGACGCTCCGTGTCCTGACACCACCGGGTGCGCTTCTCTTTTCAGGCGACTGCCGCGAAAAAACTCTCGCCATACGAACCGATGACCTGGCCCTCGACTCGCTCTGGCAGGTCCTCCCCGATGACCGATTCGACCTGGGTGCTGGCCCCCTCTGGGTGCGTCTCTCTGAAGATGCCGACGGCCACACCAACTGCTGGACCGAGGCTCGTCTCAGCGTGCGGGGCTCGCTCTCTTGCCGGGACCAGGACCGCATGAAAATCGAGTTTGACGAAATTGCGCTACAGCTCTCCGTGCCGCGGGAGAACCCAGGCGGCCTTCCCGGTCCCGAAGGGCAGCGCTGCCATCTTCCCGAGTCGTGCGAACTCACGGGCTCGGCAACCCTGAGCCAGTGCACATTATGAGAAGTTGGACGATTGCCAGATTCAGGGGGGTGAGGATCCAGCTGCACATCACGCTGCTGCTGGTGCTGCCCTATCTCGCCTACATCATTGCTGCGCGCTTCAAGGAACTCCTCGCACAGGCGGAAATTTCAGGAGTCCGAATCGATGAGCTCGCATTCCACGGGCTCAAGCAGGGTCCGATGATCTGGGGCATCCTCCTGGCCACATCGCTGTTCGCATCCGTGTTGCTCCACGAGCTCGCCCACGTGTGGATTGCCCTTCGCCAGAAGGCGAGGGTCAGGAGCATTCTGCTCATGATGCTCGGCGGGATCTCGGACATCGAGCCGGGAGACGAGAGCCCGACCCACGAGGCAAGTCTCTCGTTGATCGGTCCTGCCATGAGTCTGTTTCTTGCGGCACTGGGCTGGCTCCTGTGGCGGCAAACCCAGGGCGCCAGCCTCTCCTTCTTTGGTCACTGGTTTTTTCAATCCAACCTCGTGCTCGCCTTGTTCAATCTCCTTCCGGCCTTTCCGCTCGATGGTGGACGGGCGCTCAGGGCCTCGCTCTCCACCCGCATGGGACGGGTGCGAGCCACTCGTGCCTCGGTGCGAGTGAGCCATGCGCTGGCGTGGGCGCTCGGTGCGCTTGGGTTGCTGGGGTTCAACCTGTTTCTCGTTCTCATTGCGTTCTTCATCTATGCGAGTGCCCAGGCCGAGTGGTCGATGCTCATGAGTCGCGGCCTGCTAGAAGGGCTGCGAGCAGGCGATGTGGCGACCCTGGTCCCTCCCGTCGAGGAGTCACAGACGCTTGCGCAGGCGATCGCCCAGATGCTCCATTCGCGAGTCACCGCGCTTCCGGTGGTGCACTCGGGTGGTGGCTTCTCGATCATCACCCTGCAGCAGGTGCGCTCCGTTCCATTTCACTTCAGGGACACGACCTTGGTGCGGGACCTGGTGCGTCGCTTTCCCGGAGGAGAGTCTTCGGCGGCCGAGTTCCTCGAGTGGGACACGCCGCTACATACCGCCCTCTCGGATCTTGCGGCTGCGCCGGGAGCGACCCTTCCTGTCAGTGCCAACGGAAAAATCATCGGCATCATCCGCTACTCCGACCTCACCGAGGTGCTTCAGCTCAGGAGCCTCGAGAAGCCCGCCGCCTGACCGCACAGGCGCTTGAAGCCTGCCCGGAATCGCGCTAGCCAGCAGGAATGGACACACTCATCTTCGCCGACGGCGCCTGCTCCGGTAACCCCGGACCGGGCGGCTGGGGGGCAGTCATCTGCTTTCCAGACGGAACCATCGAAGAGATGGGCGGCCGCAACCCCTCGACGACCAACAACCGCATGGAGCTCGTGGCCGTGCTGCGGGCGCTTGAAAACGTCCGTGAGACTCGAGGGGGACTCGAGATCCTCACCGATTCGCTCTATGTCCTCCACGGGATCACGCAGTGGGTATTTGCCTGGCGCAATCGGGAATGGAAGACGGCGGAAGGAGCGGATGTTCAGAACCCCGACCTCTGGAAGGCCCTGCTCTCCGAGGTTGCCCACCGCAGGCAACATGAAGATCCCAAGATCAAGTGGTCCTATGTCAAAGGCCATGCGGGCATTCCTGGCAACGAACGGGTGGACGAAATCGCTGTCTCGTTTTCGAAGATGAATGCAGTGCCCAATGGCCTGTATCACGGCCCGCTGCTTCGATATTTTGTGGCCATCCACGACCTTCCAGAAGCGCGCGGAATCCCGGAGCTCAGGCCTGATCGGTTTCGAAAGCCCGGCGATGCCCCAAAGCCCGCGGGTTACCTGAGCCTCGTGAACGGTGTGGCCGAGGTGCATCCCGACTGGAAAAGCTGCGAAGCGCGCGTCAAGGGGCGCCCGGGTGCCAAGTTCAAGAAGGCGATGAATGCCCAAGAGGCATCAGCGATCTGGCGCGAGTGGGGTGTGGGCAACCCGCCGCCACTCCCCGGCAAAGACTAGCCGAAGATTTTAGTAGTTCCTGGCCATCTCGGCCAGCAGCTTGAGCGAAAGCTTCTGGAACTCGGCCGGTCCACGTTTCTTGGCCTGCGAAAGCATCACAGACTCAGGCAAGTACCAGGGCTTGGTGACTTCGCCATAAACTGTAAAGAGCGCTTCATCGGAGGCCGCATCCGAAGTTTTGCGGATCTCCACCCGAACGTTTGCTGCCTTGAGGTGCTCGGCGTTACCCGTGCCCACGACCTCGGTCGAACGGGTCGAGAGCACCATGCGAGACGAAAGATCGTTGGCCACATGCAGGTCCTGCC
>CAIOHW010000283.1 GCA_903858195.1 Oligoflexia bacterium
ATTGCTGCCGAAACTGAGATCCTTTGCGCCGAGGCGACCGCGGCCACCGAAGCAAAAGCGGCATCGATGCACGGGTGGTAGAGGTCGCCGTGAGCGGCCGGAGTGAGTACGACACGCATCCCGTGAGAATCTTTCTGGAGGGAGAGTTGTTTTCCACCCGGAGCGATGTAAGCCGTGCCAGCGGTCAGGATGTCATCATGGACGGCCTCCTTGACGACGACCGAACACTGCATTGCCTGGTCAGACGACGCAGTTCCGTGCCTTCGATGATTTCCAAGGATGCTCTGGTTGACGACCAGTTCGCCGATGCGATTGAGCAGGTGGTCGAGCTTGAGGGTCGATACCCGGATGGAGTCTGCATCGGCTGTTGGGGCCGGGGCCGCATTCGACCGGGTCCTGGGCTTGGCGGCCTCAGACGGTGTTTGCACAGGCTGAGCGCCTTGCGTTGCCTGCTCGAGGAGCGAAATGATTTGCGCGTCATCCTGGTGATAGCCCGGATCACCCTGCAGGCCCGAAACGAAGGCCTTGAGCCTGTCGAGTGCCGTCAGGAGCAGACTGACGAGGGCCGGCGACCCGGGGACCTTTTTCTGCCGGAGGGCGCCAAGCACGTCTTCCATCCTATGGGCGAGAGTGGCCAGCTCAGAGAATCCAACCGCCGCAGCCGAACCCTTGAAGTTGTGGGCAAGCCTGAAGATCCGCTCGAGTGCCTCCTGGTCTTCGGGAGAGTCCCCCTGTGATCCGGACTGCTCGAGGCGCAAGAACGCCGCTTCTGTGTCATCCAGAAGGGATCTGGCCTCATCCAAGAACGTAGTGCGGAGTTCGAGATCAAAGTCTTCCATCCATGCGTTCCTGGTGGAACTGATCGGAGCGGATTGGAATTTCGTCTGTGAAGAGTGTGTGAAGTGCCAATGTCCTGACATTCAGTGGCGGCCCTGCAGAGCCGATACGTCTGGCGTGAACCTGCGCCCCTACGCATGCGTGCTGCTGCTCCATCTGTTCGTGTCGCCGAGCCCGGTCTCGGCAGCAGAGTCCTGTCGAAGTGCCAGCGAACTTGCAAAAAAGTTTGCCGACCAGGATCAGGTCCTCGCCAAAGCCTCTTCACTCCAGCAAAGCCTGCCTCCGGCGCTCCCCAAGGGGGCGGCCGCCTCGAAAAAGGTCGAGGACGCATGGCTCGTGCTACAGGACAGCCCGGAGGACATCTTTCGAATGGGGCCTCTCACCTCGGGGGCTACCCGCCATGAGAGAAATCTATCGACACTGCGCGAGATGGAGGGCCCTATCGCCAAGCCCGCCGGCGCCGGCCGCATCGTCGAGGCCGATCGAGACCTCGCGCTCAGGCTCTACCAACAGACCTCGCAAAACCCTGTTGCCGACCTCTGCCAGATCGACAAGTACGACCCCAATGGCCAGATTGGGTTCTGCTTTGGAAGGGCTACCGCCGCGCACCTCGAGGCACTCGCCCAGGGCATCGACAAGTCGAGCGTTCGAAAGATGTTCATTCACGGCACGCTTGAGAGCGGCGACACCCAATGGCGCTACCATGTCACCACCATCGTGAAAGCAAAGGACGGAGGCTGGTGGGCCCTGGATCCGATCATGGGCCGCCCGATGAAGGCCGAGGAGTGGTACCAGTCCATGCACCGGCAGTACAATCCAAGCAATGATGCGAGGATCGTGATCACACCGGCAAGCCGCTTCAGCTGCAACGGTGGCAAGTACCAGCGCGGGAGCCGTGCGATGGATCACCCTGGGCTGAACGACTACTTCAAAGACCTGCTCAAGACCTTTCGAGAGCGCGAACCCTCGCCCGCGAAAGTCCGCGAATTCGAGGATCTGTTTCGGATGAACAGCGAACAGCGGCTCACGATGCTCTCAGAGACGCTCGAAGTCCCGATGGACCAGCTCACCCGCGAGAGGCGAATCGCCGTCCTTCAGGCGCATAAGCAACTGGGGCGCCTCAGGGACGGTGCTGGGGAGAGGGTCGGCCTGCACCTCGATGCCGGCAACCAGTTCAGGCTGGTTGCCGAGGAGGGCCATGTAAACGAAGCCAGAAACATCCTCCTCAAGGGCGGATTCACCGAGGACGAGGCCCGGGCACTGCTCGCGCATCCGGCCATTTATCCCATGCATAAATAGGGAGCACCCATGAGCAAGGACACACGCCTCGTCTACTCGACCGATCCGGCACTCAATGTGCGCTGCCCGCAGTGCCGTGAGCTTGAATCCGAATGCACCTGCGAGCCTGAAGCGCAGGCCCGAGATGCCTCGGGGAAATATCGCTTCGTAGCCGTACTCAGAATCGAGAAGCAGGCTCGCGGCGGAAAGACCGTCACCGTGATTGACAGGCTCCCCAAGAACGAAATCTTTTTGAAAGACCTCACGACCCGGCTCAAAAAAAAGTGCGGCG
>CAIOHW010000284.1 GCA_903858195.1 Oligoflexia bacterium
AAGCTTGGACCCTGGGAGATTGAGTGGATCACGATCCCGCGTGGGCTTTCGGGTGAAGGTCGGGTGCGCGTGGACAAGCAGGTGCTGCCCGTTGCTTGGCGCAAGGACCATGAGGGTGTTTGGCTTGAGTTTGCCCACGGCGTGTTTGGATTTGATCTCATGGCCGAGAAGGATGATGACGGACGGGTGCAGTACCGCCTCAAATCGCGCACATCCCCGGAACATGCCGTTGGACTTCACTTTGCTCGCGCGGGTGAGGCTGCCTCGGTGGGGGGGGCTTCCCAGAAAAAGAAGGCTGTTAGGGTGCGCGCGCAGATGCCGGGCAAGATCATCAAGCTCATGGTGGCCCCGGGTGACGCCGTTGAAAAGGATCAGATCCTGCTCGTGATGGAAGCCATGAAGATGGAAAACCCCATCAAGGCGCCTCAGTCAGGCCGGGTTTCGAAGGTCGCAGTGGCCGAGGGCCAGGCCGTCGAGACGGGAACTGATCTCGTGCAGCTGGGAGATTCATGATGTTTGAGACGCGTTCTGGAATTCCGGTCGACGAGTGCTACGGGCCGCGTCCGATTGACGAGGCGAAACTCGGCAGGCCGGGAGAGTCACCCTTCACTCGCGGGGTTCAGAAGGACATGTACCGCGGCAGGCTCTGGACGATGCGCCAGTACGCCGGATTTGGGTCAGCCGAGGAGTCCAACCGGCGATACCACTACCTGCTCTCTCAAGGTACGATGGGGCTTTCGGTAGCCTTCGACCTGCCCACGCAGCTGGGTTACGACCCGGACCATCCCCGGTCTCTGGGAGAGGTGGGCAAGGTGGGTGTTTCCATCTCGACCCTGGATGAGATGAATACGCTGTTTCATGGGATCGATCTTTCGAAGGTGTCGACCTCGATGACGATCAACGCGACAGCTTCGATCCTGCTCGGCTTTTATGCGGGCGTTGCAGAGCAAAAAGGTGCGAAAGTCGCAGACCTGCGTGGGACGGTCCAGAATGACGTTCTCAAGGAGTACATCGCGCGCGGGAATTTCATTTATCCTCCCCAGGGCGCGCTTCGGATCACGACCGACATGTTTGACTGGTGCTCACGGAACATGCCCAAGTGGAACCCCATCAGCATCTCGGGCTACCACATCCGAGAAGCGGGCTCCACGGCCGTCCAGGAGCTTGCCTTTACGTTTGCCGATGCCATCGCCTACGTACAGGCCGCGGTGGATCGCGGGCTGCCGGTCGACCAGTTTGCAGGTCAGCTTTCATTTTTCTTCAATGTTCACAGCGATTTCTTTGAGGAAGTGGCGAAGTTCCGCGCGGCGCGAAGGATCTGGGCCAGGATCATGAAAGAACGTTTTGGAGCCAGGGACGCACGCTCCTGTGCCCTGCGCTTCCACACCCAGACGGGGGGCTCGACCCTCACCGCACAGCAGCCCCAGAACAACATCGTCCGAGTGGCACTGCAGGCGCTCTCGGCGGTGCTGGGCGGCACACAGTCGCTGCACACGAACTCGTTCGATGAGGCGCTTGCACTGCCCACCGAAGAGTCAGCGCGCATTGCACTCAGGACCCAGCAGGTCATCGCAAATGAGTCGAATGTGACTCAGACCGTGGATCCGCTTGCCGGATCGTACTTTGTTGAGTCACTGACTGACGAAGTTGAGAAGAGGACTTGGGACTATCTGGCAGAGATCGAGAGGCGCGGAGGCACGGTTGCCTGTATCGAATCGGGCTACATCCAGAACGAGATTCTCGATTCTGCCTATGCAGACCAGAATAGGATCGACTCGGGACGCCTCAAGGTGGTCGGCGTGAACTGTTTTGTCGAGAAGGAGGCTTCGGGCAAGCTCGAGCTCCTCAAGATCTCGCCTGACATCGAGCGCCAGTGCGTGGAACGGGTGCGGGCATACCGCTCCCGCCGGGCTGCTGGGCCCTGGGATGCGGCACTCCGCGCCCTGAAAGACGGTGCAAAATCAGACGGCAACACGCAGGCGTTGGTGATCGAAGCCGTGAAGGCTCAGGCAACGCTCGGGGAGATCTCCGATGCGCTTCGTTCGGTCTACGGAGAGTTCAAGGAATACTCAGGCTTTTGATGTGGCCTGGGCTGACGGAAGCTTTGCCGTGAGCTCGGCCATGAGTGCGGCGTGCTCGGGGGTGCTGATGGCCTTCATCACGTTGGCCACCACAACATCGCGGTAGGGAAGCAGGCTCTCGCGCTTGAGTGATCGACAGCGCTCGGCTGCCGTGAGGACGATCTCGGGTGCAAGCGTGCCCTTTTCAAGCGCCTGGAGAAGCGCCGCGTGCGCGAGTCGCGCAGCCTTTTCGCTGCGATAGATCAGGAGATCGCAGCCTGCCTCGATGGCCATGCGTGGCGCCTCGTCCGCCCCGAAGTGATCCGTGATCGCTTGCATCTCCATGTCGTCGCTGATGATGAGACCCTTGTAGCGAAGCTCATCCCTGAGTAGCGAGCGCAGGACCTTTCGTGAAAGCGTTGCAGGGCGATCCGGATCGATCTCCGGGAAGACAATGTGCGCAGTCATCACGAGCGCGCATCCAGATTTGAATCCCTTGGTGAACGGCCGGAACTCGCGCTCGCGAAGCGTTTCGAGCGGGGTTGTCACCTTGGGGAGGGCCAGGTGCGAGTCGACGGTCGTGTCACCGTGTCCTGGAAAGTGCTTCACGCAGGGTTGGACCCCCTCGGTGAGGTGGCCACGAACAGCGGCGCTCACGAACTTCGAGACTTCTGCTTCGGTGCTGCCGTAGGCACGCCTGCCGATGATGGGGTTCTTGGGATTGGTGTTGATGTCGGCAACCGGGCTGAAGTTGATATTGATACCGACCGACTTGAGCTCGCGTGCCATTAGGGCTGCGACCTCGAATGCGAGCTGTGCCGAACCCGTCTCTGCAACTCCTGCTGCCTCGGGGATGCGGGTAAACTGCTTCTTGAACCGTTGGACCTTGCCGCCTTCATGGTCGACCGATACCCAGTATTTTCAGTTTGCAAAATGTGAAAGGCAATTCTTTGCGCACTCTTTGGACCAACGCCAGGCAATCGCCCGAGTTCGTCAATCAGATTTTGAATC
>CAIOHW010000285.1 GCA_903858195.1 Oligoflexia bacterium
AGGCATAGTTACGGAAGCAACAAGATCCGCGCGGGCTGGGGACTCAAGAAGGTTTCCATGATCCTTGGGCACTCTGATATTACCATCACGGCCGAGGTCTACACTCACCTACTCGACGGCGATCTCAAGGTGCGGGATGAGGCTCTCTTGGCTTCTGAGTCGCCAAAGTCGGCGGAGAGCGCATCTGATTTTGACAACGTCGGTTTGTCGGACAATAGTAAAAAGCAGCTTGCAACATTGCCTTTGCTGGATGCCGTTCAGCGAATCGCACACGAACTCTCGGTTTTGAGAGCGAGTGACTTGGACGATACAGCGCTCCAAGGGTTGATTCGGGAGACGGTTCAAAAGCAGATCAGCAGGAATAGCAAAGCTGTTGATTTGCAGGCTGAGGCAGTGGATTGCAGCCAAGCAGCAGTAAAACGGGAACCGGCGGAAAATGTTCCGCACGTGTTCCGCGAGACCTCAAAGAGCGGTTTGACTGAGATGGAGAGCCAAAGAAAAAACCCTGAAACCTTTGTGATTCCAGGGCTTTATTCAGAAATTAAAATGGCGATCCCGACAGGAGTCGAACCTGTGACCTTCAGCTCCGGAGGCTGACGCTCTATCCAACTGAGCTACGGGCACCCGATCCAAGGGCTAGCATATAACTAGGGCTTTCTGGGACCAAAAAGCGCCGTACCGACCCGCACCCACGAGCTCCCCTCCCGGATGGCGACCCCGTAGTCCTCGCTCATCCCCATGGATAGCTCGCCCACGCCCAGATGGACGCGGTGCAGCTCCTTGAGCGCCCGGAGCTCACGAAAGGCCCTACCCGAGCCCCCCCCCTCCGGACTGGGGATGCACATGAGGCCACGAACTTCGACATGGGGAAGAGTCCCGATCTGGGGGAGCACATCCGTGAGCTCTTGGGGATTGAACCCCGATTTGGTCGACTCGCCCTCGACATTCACCTCGATAAAAATCCGAACCGGTCCAGTTGCTCGCTTCGAGATCTCCTGCGCCAGCCTGACCGAGTCTACCGAATGGATGGCATGCACGATGGGAAGGAGTTGGCGCACCTTGTTGGTCTGGAGATGTCCAAGGAAGTGCCAGCGAAGATCGCTGATCCCGCGCTCCTTGAGCTCACGGTCCTTGGCGAGGAGCTCCTGAACATAGTTCTCGCCAAAGTCGCGATGACCGGCCCGATACAGCTCTTCGATCATCGAGACGGGCTGTGTCTTGCTCACGGCAATCAGCCGGGCACTGCTCCCGGCGAGGTCCGAAGAGATCCTCTGGTAGCGCTCAAGCAAGGACACTGAGCCCAAACTTCCGCTCCAGCGTATCGAGAAGCTCGGCCATGGGCAGGCCCACGACGTTGGTGTAGCTCCCACGAATGGAGGTGATAAAATTCATTCCGAGCCCCTGGGCTGCATATGAGCCGGCCTTGTCCATCGGCTCCCCCGTGGCAACATAGGCGGCGATCTGGCGGGGTCTCAGCCGCTTCATGGTCACCTGCGTGCTCACTACGACGGTGACCGCACGGCGCCGGGCACCCTGAAGCTCAATCACGGTAAAGCCGGTCAGTACCTCATGGGTCTTGCCACAAATCATTTTAAGCATCGACGCGGCCTCAGCCCGGCTTCGCGGTTTTCCAAGGACCCTGCGCCCCGAGGGAGAGACCACCGTGGTGTCGGCTGCAATCACCAACACCCGCTCGCGGGGACCCTGCCGCAGGCGCAGGGCCACTGAGTGAGCCTTGGTCAAGGCAAGCCTAGCCACCATTTTGCGCGGACTCTCACCCGCCAGTTGATCTTCGTTGCAGTCTGGCGCCAGTGCGATCACTCGCAATCCGGCGCCGCCGAGCAGGTCGATTCTCCGGGGTGAGGTTGAAGCGAGTACGACTCGAGGTTTGGGTTTTCGCGACCCGACTGCTGCACTGACTCGTGGCATGATCCGCGCTCCCTAGAAATAGAACTGAGTCGAAAGAAATCGAAACTGGCTCTTGAACTCGCGATAGCTGTCACACCGCTTAAAAAACACCGTGACCTCGGTCCGGACCCCGCTTTCACTCGCAAAAAAGAAGCTGCCTCCAGAGTGAAACACGCTGGCAAGTCCGATCCCCGCACCCGCCACCGAGCTCCTCACCCTGTACTCCTGCTCGGTGTAGATCTTCGAGATCGCCGTGAGCAGCTTGTTCTTATCGAGGCTCCCGAAGAGATCCACTGCCGTGAGAGCGACATATTCGCCGTCAAAGGCCACGTGAAGATCCACTGCTCGAGGACCTTCGAGCGCAAAGTTCGTCGCGCGTGATGTGGACTCGTACAGGTGCTTTCCCATCGAATCCACGGGGGCGTCGAAGATGGCATTCATCAGGATCTCGTCCACTGCATTGGCGATGACGGTTGCCATGCGGCTCTGGAACTTGAGCGCAACGAGGTAATTACGCACCGCCTCGACCGCCTCCTGCTTTTGTAGGGCCATCCTGAGCTGGATCGTCTGAACCTTGGTCCCCGGTTTGACCATCCGCTCGCAACCAAAGGCACGATCCTCGAGCGTTGCGCCCAGGATTCGGCCAAAATAGGTTCCGACATTCGGGTCGAGCTCAAAGTTGCGGTGAATATAGTTTCCAAAAAGCGGGCTCTGAATCAGGTACGGCACTTCATAGATGTCGCCCGAACTCAGGTAATGGATGTGGTTTGCGCTGAGCCTCGAGGAGAAGAGTCCAAGCGTCTCCTGGACGGCGCGTTCGAACTCCATGTAGTGCGCCTGCGTGGACGCATCCACGAGCAGCACGCAGCCTTCTTCGACGGCCACGATCTTCACCGCATCGGAGGCCCGCTTGACCGTCCGCAAGGCGAGCCCGGAGGCTGCCGCGGCCTGGGCGGCAAACTGGGCGTCGCCAGGCATGCTGGAGATGAGGATAAGTGATCGTGCCAAGGGGTTACCGACTCCGCTGCTGCGGTCTAACGCTCAAGAAAGCCGAAGTATTCTTCAGGAATGTCGTCAAACACGGCCTTGCCGCCGCACTTGCTGCACTTGAGCTCTGGGACCTGAAACTTGAGCTTGCGGAGGTCGTCCGTCTTGAAAAGTCCGATGAACTCACCCTTGCAGCCCATGCATGAAAACGGGACGTAGATCGACTCAACGGTCCCGCCGCAGACAAAGTTGGAGATCAGGTTGATCTGCTCAACGATCGCCGTTGAGCACTCGACGAACTTGAGTTTGACTCCCTTTTGCTGAAGGACCTGGAAGTACTTGATCCAGCCCTTCACACCGACGGAGTTGATGCGAGGGATCTCCTTGCAGTTCACCACCAGCTCACCGGTCACGGGACCAATGAGCTGCTCGAATTCCACGGACTCCTCAACGGAGCCCACCATTCGCACGGTGATGCTGTTGCCTTTTTGTTCCTTGATAATGTTGACCACGGTCGGCCCCCGCTAGCAGACAGGCAGAATTTGCCCGCCAAATCGACGGATTGTCTTGTTTGTGATTTTAGGGAGAATGGAATGATGGAGCAACAGCAATTTAAAATCTCATTTTCGCTGGGAACCAAGCTCCTGCTCAGCGTCGTCTCCCTGCTCCTTGTGGTGATCGGCTTTCTTACGGCTTCGACCATCATCACGCTCACCGAAGACAAGCGGGCTTACACCCTTCAGTCACAGGCCACCGAGAACAAGCTGGCCGGACTGGGGTTCACGGCCCTGAGTGGCCGGATTTTCTCTTCGCTGCAGCTCGTTCTTGCCGCCTATGATCCGCAACGCACGGTAGACGAAGCCCAGATACGATCCATCCGCTCCGTCCTCGACAATCAGTCCGACATTATTTTGGCGGAAACCGGAAAGTTGGTCGCTTCTGCCGGCGACTACACTTACGCATCCTTGCAGAAGTTCCGGGTCGACGCCCTGCTGCCAGGGCTCGAGTTGGGCGCAGACGATCTGGTCGTGCCCGAGGGATGGTGGCGAATTGCGATGCCTTCGCTCCTGCGAGATGGCTACTACTTCATGAATCTATCCAAGGTGGGTCGCGACCCACTGATGGCGGTGCTGCGCGCCGACCTGCAATACGGCGGCAAGGTGCGCCCCCAACCCCTGATCCCTGTGGCAGTCGCGTTCGTTCCGCTTAAAGGTTTCGGCAGGGATCTTCACGGGCAGCGCCTCACCATTGCCAACGCTGACGGATTTGTCCTGCACGACCAGGATTCCAGCGTCATGTTTTCTGCAGCCAACCTTGCGGCCGATCCCGTTTTCTTGAAGGCACGGGCAACCGGCGCCACCACCGGGGCTGCAGAATATTCGGGCAGCGCCGGACGCTACCTGGCAAGCCACTACCGCACGGACTGGGAGCTTTTCGTACTTTCGCGGACGGACTGGAGCCATGCCATGAGCGCGGCCTACACCCTAAGCGAGAGGTTCCTGCTGCTGGGGCTGATGTGCATCACAGGCGCGGTGGTCTTCGCCATGTTGTTTGCAAAAACCCTGACAGCTCCGCTCTTCGCCCTTTATCAGGCCACCCGGCAGGTGGCCGCCGGTAACTTCAACCTCGAGCTCAAGCCGGGGAGTCGTGATGAGATCGGGGCGCTCGGGGCCTCATTCAATGTCATGTCCCGGAAAATCAGCGAGCTCATCGAGGAGAGCATGAAAAAGGTCCACCTCGAAAATGAGATGGCCATCGCCTCGACCGTTCAGAGGACGCTCTTTCCCCCCAAGAGGCATGACTCGGACCGGGTCAGCATCCGCAGTCACTACCAGTCGGCCTCGCAATGCGGCGGGGACTGGTGGGGATTTTTTGAGGTCGATCATAAGCTCTGCCTCCTGATTGCCGATGCCACCGGACATGGCATGCCCAGTGCTTTGATCACCGCCTCGGCGCGCAGCTGCTTTAGTGTCATGCACAAGCTGGCTCAGGAGGATCCGGACTTCAGCTTTTCGCCCGGGGCGATGCTGGCGTATGCCAACCGCGTGGTGAATGAGGCGGCGTCGGGCCAGATCATGATGACTTTTTTTGCCTGCGTCGCCGACCTTTCGACCATGAAGCTCACCTATGCCAGCGCCGGGCACAATCCACCCTGGCTGCTCAGGGGGGCGGACTCGGGTAAGCCCAAGCTGATCAGCCTCACTGCAAACGGCCCACGCGTGGGGGAGTCCCTCGACATCGAGCCCTATGCTGAAAAAGAAGTAGAGCTTTCAAGCGGCGACCTGCTGTTTCTGTACACAGACGGACTCACTGAAGGAAAGGACGCTGCTGGCGAGATGTTCGGCAAGAAGCGGGGTGCGCAAGGCGGTTGAGGCAAACGCCTCGCGAGGACCTGACGAGGTGATCCAGGTCCTCATGGACGAGTTTGGACGGCACA
>CAIOHW010000286.1 GCA_903858195.1 Oligoflexia bacterium
AGCCCGCAGACGGCCACGCGTGGACGCCGGATACCCTGATCGAGCCGAAGGCTCTCAATGGTGTGGGCCGCGGCTCGGATGATGTCTGCCGAACGCAGGCGCCTTGGAACCTCGCCCAAGGGAAGGTGCGTGGTGACGAGTGAGACACGCAACTGATCGTTTGCGAGCATCATGGTCACGGGAAGGCTCTTTTTGGATCGGCCCGCGCAGAGGGACGCCAGCATCTCCGTGTGGCCTGGAAACCGGTATCCGCCCGCATTGAGCTTGGCCTTGTCGATGGGGCCCGTCACCAAGGCCCGGGCTTCTCCGGCAAGCACGAGGCGCGCCGCCCGTTCGATGGACCAGCCGGCCTGAAAGCCATCGGCAGCCGTTTTCGACCGCCGCAGGGTTGGGCTTGGCGCTGCAATCAGGAAGATCTCTCGGGCCCGGGAGCCGCGCACCCGGCTCAAGTCTTCGATCGGGTGTACCCTGGCGCCGAGCCGCTCGAGTGGAAGGCGCGCGCCGATGCAGACCACGGGGGTCTTCACCGGGCGAAGCGCCAATGCTGCGAGCGTGATTTCCGGGCCAATCCCGGCAGGATCGCCCGGCGTCAAGACGATGGGCATGATCTATTTTCCGAGGGCGGGGGCCCGGTGGACGAAGGCCTGCTGCTCCTGTCGGGCGAGCCAGAGCTGGATTTGGTGCTGGTATTCGGACGCGGCAAGCTGGTTGCGAATCTCTTCTTTGAGGCGAGCGAAGCGAGAGTCCTCGGCCGCCCCCACCGAGATGAGCTTCAGGATCATCAGGCGAGATTTCGCGTTACCGACCACCACACTGGTTTGGCCGGGCTTGAGTGCCGAGAGCGCGCCCAGGATCTCGGGCGACATTTGTTCTTCAGAGAGTGTCCCGAGATCTCCGCCAGCCTCGCGACTGGGGTCATCGCTGTATCGGGTCACCACCTCTTCAAAGGTGTCACCTGACTTTAGAGCGGCCGCCGCGCGAGCGGCAGCCTCCTTTACGGCGGAGTCGGTCTTATAGGAGCTGCGAGAAAGCACGATGATCTTGGCGTTAAATGAGCGAGCGGGAGCCGTGCCCTTGGGAAGGTTTGCCAGATAATGATTTCTGACGTCATCGTCTGAGATGGCCACTTTGGTCCGGATGTCGCGATCAATCAGATTCCGCTTGGCCGTGCTGATCCGAATGAGCTCGAAGTAGTCCTCGTACGAAAACCCCTGCTGGGAGAGCGCAGCCTTCAGGCGCGTGCGATCGATTCGGTTTGACGCCTGGATGGACTGAACTTCCTGCTCGGTCTCCGCATCCGCGACAGGAAAGGCGGACAGGATCAGGTGGTCCTGGATCAGTGCAGTGGTGATGTCGGCGTCGCTTGCCGCGGTGCCCTTATCGGCAAGCGCTGAGCCGGCAAAGAGTGGATCAAGCTGCGCCCTGAGCGGGAGTGTGCGGCGAAAATCATCGAGTTGCGACCGGAGAATGGCAGAGGAGTTGACGGACGCCTCGAGGCGATCGGCCAGCTGCCTCGGGGCCGCCAGGGCGGAGCCGCTCGGCAGGAGGTTCAGGGAAGTGGCCAAAAAAAACAGGGACGTGCGCGTGCGCATGCCCCTGTTTCTCTCACAAACTCACTCGCGAACGAGATCTTTTTTTACGGAAACCTTGTACTGGCCACGCAGTCCGGTCATGTACTTTTCGAAAAGCGCCAGCCTGCGAGCCTCGAAGATCTGGCGGCGCACCACTGTGCGGTCTGCGTCATCCCACGGGCGGACGGCGGTGAGCTTGATGATGTGGAAGCCAAAGGAGCTCCTGACAATCCCGCTCACTTTTCCAGGGGAACGGAGCTTAACCGCGGCGTCATAATACGCAGGGTCAAGCGCTTCGCGGTTCTTATAGTCGATGTCGCCACCCAGAGCCGCAGCCGGGCCATCGCTCCTCGACTGCGCCACTTCGGCGAAGCTTGAGCCCTTCTTGAGGTCCTCGTTCAAGATGCGAGTGATCCTCTCGCGAGCTGCGTTGACCTCTTCAACCGGAGCTCCAGGCCTGACCGCAACGAAAACATGCGAAGTCCGGATCTCCGGGTTCTTCTCGTAGTGGGAGCGCGCTTCTGAATCCGAGATTTGGATTTTTTCGAGCTCCTTGCCCAGCTGCTTGTCGAGCAGGGCCTGGTAAAGAACTGTATTGATGCGCTCAATGATTGCCGGATCCTTGTCGAGTCCGAGGCGGCGCGCCTCGAGAACGCCCAGCTCGCGCTTGACGATGTCTTCAAGCACGGCCTCCTTCGAGGGAGCGTTGAACTGGAAGAACTTCTTGTTCTCCTGGTAGCGACGGTTGAAATCCTCAAGTGTCACTACCGAAGGGCCGATGCGCGCCAGCTCG
>CAIOHW010000287.1 GCA_903858195.1 Oligoflexia bacterium
TGGCCAGGATCTCGTCGATGAGTTGCCTGAGGCTTTGATGGTTTCTCAAGCTCTCACCCAACCCCAGGACCCGCGTGATTTCGGACTGGTCCTCGACGCTCAACTGGGGGGCTTTTGGGTCGGTAAAATCGTAGATCGGCACATCGATTCCGGTCAAAAACTGGTAATAGCGCTTGGCTACACAGGCATAAAAGTCCTTGCTGCCGGCAAGGGCCTCGGCCAGATCCGTGACTCCGCGCGCCAGATGAAGGTTGACGAGGTTCCCGTCCAAATCGCGATACCTGAGATCACCCCTGGGGGACTGAAACCGGTACTCATTCTGGGGCCGCTGGGGGAGCCCGTCGTTGCTCACGACGTGGAACGTGGCAAAGGAGGTAGGGGTGTCGTTCAGGATCGACGACCGGGTGGCCATGGCGTGTCTGACCACCCCGGCCATCGGGTCCATCGAGTAGTGGCACTGCATGCAACTCGTTTGCTTCTTGAATGGCAGGGGCGAGGCGGTGTCGACTGCGGATTCAGGCACGTCGGTGATTCGAATGACAGGAAGCTCTCGGCACAAGAGCGAACTAAAAACAGCATCGGCGTAGCGCCTCGCCACCTTGAGGCCGCCGTTAAACACCCCCATGAATGCGGCATCGCTGTTCAGCGCCACAAAACGGTTGTCGCCGAGGATCCCGGGGCCAAAAGCCTGGTTCACATCCGTCGGTCCGAGTTCGGGTCTGACCGAGCCGAATGCCGTACTGAGCGCGGGGATGATCTGCGGCTGGGTGGATTGGAAGCCGATCAGCTCTCCATTGGTCACTTGGGTTGGGTTCCAAGTTGTCCTTTCCCTGCGGCCGGTATCACTCACGACATCCAGAGAGAAGGTGAAGGTACCCTGAATATAGTACGCCCCCGGATTATTGAATCGAGTGCTGACCCCTCCCACTCGTTTGGGCTCAATGCTGCCGTCTTCGCTCAAGACGTCTCTCAGGGGTTTATCGCGCATGAAAAGCGCACGGGTGAAGTATTGACCCAGCTCCTGTTCGCGCAGGTTGGAGCTTGGCCGGCCTGAATCATCCAGGGGGATGGTGTCGTTTCGCTTGAAAAACGAGTTGTGGAACCGATTGAAGGTCTTGAGCATGCCCGTGATCTTCGAATCTTTTTTCTGCTGTTCGTTGGAAAGCTCCTGCGTGCCGGGAGCAAAACGCCCACTCTCAAAAAGCTCCATGCAGGCCTGACGGCCGGTTTTGGTCCCTGCTCGAACGGCAAGGAGTTGTGGATCGCGCCTTCCAGGGTGTGTGCCCGTAAAAGTCGTGTGGCAGCGGACAAACTGCTCAAGCTCGCTGAGGTCATAGGATCGCAAGGAGGTCGCCCACGCCGATCCATCCAGAGCAGCGAATAGCCCCAGAAGGCCTGCAAAGCGAATGTGATTCCCCGTTCCAACCATCTCGATCAAGTATCACTGATGTGAGGGCCGTAGGGCAGATGTGGCAGTGTCGACACACGACCGGGTGTGCGCGGACTGGGTCTTTTCGTTTCCTTTCAATGCTTTGCGATGCTAGCCCCAAAGGCATGCGCTGGAATTGGGCCAAATCACGCACCATCGGGGCTGCATTCGTGCTCGCTGCGCTCAGGGTCGTTTTAGCCGCAGCTGACGAATCGGTTTTACGAGACCTTGCGCTGATCCTGCCCAAGCCTGCTCGCACCGACCTTGGATATGCCTGGCAGTATCCCGAGCAAAAGGTGCAGGTGCGGGGAACTGAGTCGGAGGCGCCTGCGCGGATCGTTGAAGCATTTCTGGATCTCGAGGCATCGCAGCGCGGTTTTTTTGTCGAGCTTCCTGATTACCGGCTGCGGTTTGCGTGGGAGTCGCTTCGCGAGTCGTTCGGCGCGGCATCCTACGGCGAGTTCAAACGCCAGGTGCTCGAGAAGACCTCCAAGCCGGGCCTCATCTTCAACCTCAACTGGGAAGTCGAACCCAAGGGTGCCGGGGGGCGCGAGGCGTTTCTCAGGGTTCGAAAGTCAGGCTCAAGCTGGAGCGAGTCGCTGCTGCAGTGGGATCAGCTCCCGGAAAGCTGGGAAGCTTTTCGCGATTCGCTCAGGGCGCAGCTCGATGTGCAGTACCGCTCGGTCACCCGCAAGCGCGTGCTCGAAGAAGCCGTGAGTCAGAAAACGCCTGAGTGCCTGCAGTCGGCCATGGCGCCCCGGCCCGGCCGCATGCGCTACGAATACCAAAAGAGCCTCAAGGATTTCGAGCGTCAGCAGACCCGGATGGGTTTTGTGGTGGTTCGTGGATCCGAATCCGAGCTGCGGCGTTTTTTGGACGAGTCGGCCGTCTTGCAGAAGGCGGCACTCGCCGCGCTTCGCCCAGGCGGGCGAGATCCCATGCGCTCGGAGATCGAAGCCTCGCGTGCGCGGATCGTGGCCGAGCTCAGGCAAAAGTTTTCTTCACTCCAGTGGACCCAAGCCAGTGTGCTCTGGCCTGCCCTGGGTCCTGCGTATCCGGCACAGACGGGGGGCCTGAGCCAGGATCAGCTGGGCTTTGCCCTGAAGGCACCGCTCGGGCAGGTGCTTCTCCCCAATACACTGGAGTCTTCTGAGATCTGGATGGTGACGGGCGAGAGCCGCGAGGCGGTCGTGACCCTTCCGTTTACAGACGCGCAGGTGCAGGTCGTGCTCGCCAATCGCCTCAAGACCACTGACTACACGCGCTGTGTGCTGCGGTGGTTTGAGTCGGAGCTGGGCACGCATGTGCTCCCGGCATCGGGGCTCCTCATCTCGCCTGATGGCTGGCAGCAGGCTCTTGCGCGTGCGCTCGGTGGCGGGGGCGCATCATGATCGCGTTGATTCTTGCGCTCCTATTCGCTTCGGCCTCGGCCTCGGCTCAAGAGCCCGATGTTGTGTATCGCTTTCCAGAGCTCCACAACCCGAACCCGATCGCCGGGCGTTTGTACCTTCAGCCCATCGGGGCCCATGACGACCAAGTCATCGAGGGCCTTCAATTCGATGTCTCGGTGAACTCCTATTCCGAGTACAACCGTTACTTCCATGACGGGCGCTACGGCTCGGGCGAGGCAGACAAGAATGCAGAAAAAACTAACGGGCAAGACGAA
>CAIOHW010000288.1 GCA_903858195.1 Oligoflexia bacterium
GCCATGAGCCGCTGATCATCCTGTCGTGGGCGTGGAGTTCTGCGGCGACGCTTTTTCATTCGCTGCTCGAAGGCTTCCTTCCCGCCGTTAAGGATCCGCTCACCGTCGAACGTCGGATCGCCGAGATCGCACAGAAGGCAAACACTTCTCCGCGCACGGTGCGCGCCCTCAAGGAGATCCATGTCCATCCGGCCATCTTCAACCCCATCAAGATCATGCAGGAGCTATGGCTCGACCGGGCGCTGCTCTTCCTGATGATCCTCATGGGGAGCTTTTACCTGCTCTCGCTCGTGAAGCTCGTCTTCAACATCTCGGCGCTCTGGGTGATTGTGCCGATTCTGGGCACCATGCCCTTCTTCATCATCTACGCCCAGAACGTGCGAAGCTCCATGGACGAGGAGAACGTGCAGGCCCCCCAGCGCAGCGTTGCCCTGAGCTCGAGGCTTGCCAAGGTGTCGCGTGTCGTGCACGGGCATACCCATTACGAGATCCACCAGCGCATTGACGGAGTCGAACTCCTGAACAGCGGAACCTGGTCACCAGCCTTCCACGACTATGAGTGCACCAAACCCTACGGCATCAGGCCGTTTGTCTGGATTCGTCCGGCAGGTTCAAGCAAACCGGGACGAGTAGCAGAGCTCCGGGAGTGGAGAGATCCCGAGAGCCGCGTGATCCCGGAAATCAAGCCGGAGACCTCGTGATCTGGTTCGTGGGAGCAGGTGCCATGGGCACGGCGCTCGCGCAGGCGGCCTCATCCGCCGGCACCGGGACCCGGGTCTTTGGGCGGCATTCCCCCATCCCTGATCGAATCGATGCGGACGAGCTTTGGATCACCTGCAAGCGGGGCGATCTCAGTGCGTTGCTCGGCGCATGGAAGCAGACGATCCTCGCGCCTCGGGCCGGCCACCTGCGCGTGATCTTCATCCAGAACGGACTGGGTGTCGCAGACGAGGCCGGACGCCATCTGGGCAGCGCCTACCCCTGGACGCGTGCGGCCCTTTGGTGGGGTGCGCGCTTTGACGGAGCAAGACTGCTGCTCACGCCGCCACCCCGGCGAATGGCGTTTGCCGGCGAGTGCGATGCGCCGTTTTGGAAGAGCTGCGGATTTGAGGTCGAGGCACTGACAATGGCCGATCGGGACGCGCTCGAGTGGCGAAAGGCCCTGACCAATCTCACGATCAACGCCCTGCTTGCCCTTCATCGTCTCCCGAACGGAGCCCTGCTCACCCACTCTGCGCTCATGACAGAAGCCCAAGCCCTGCACGATGAGGCGCGGAGCGTTGCAAAAGGCCTCGGTATTTCAATCGCAAGCCGAAATGACACCTGGGCCGAGGTGATCCGCACTGCGGAAGCGACCCCGGCCAACCGGAACTCACTGCTTCAGGATCTGGAAGCGGGGCGCGACTCCGAACTCGAGTGGCTCAATTCGGCCCTCGTGAAAGAGGCGCAAAGCCTTAAGGTCGCGGTCCCCCATCACGAGAGGCTCGTCCTGGCACTGGCCGCAGGAAATTGTCCGTAGGATTTCCCACTTCCCTCTGCTACCCAAAAGACATGCGCCGCCCTGTCCACGCAATCCTCGGCACCGTACTCCTGGCCTCAGTGGTCCTGATTCAGGGTGGGTGCACCAAGCGCGAGACCCGCGACATTCTCTACATTGCCATGGGCGCCGAGCCTCCCGAACTCAACTCCACCAAGGCCACGGACACCGAGAGCGGAATGGTGCTCGGCCACGTCATGGAAGGCCTCACTCGCATCAATGCTGCTGGAATGCAGGTGCCCGGTGTTGCCGAGAGCTGGAAACTCACCGACCAGGGTGCCGTCTTCACGCTCAGGCCTGACGCCCGCTGGAGCGACGGAAGGCCAGTGACCGCAAACGACTTTGTTTTCGCGTGGCGCACGGCAGTCGACCCCAAAACCGCCTCCGAGTACGCTTTCATTCTTTTCCCGATCAAGAACGCCGAGGCGATCGTGCAGGGAAGGCTCCCGCCCACTCAGCTTGGCGTGGCGGCACGAGATGATCGCACGCTTGCCGTCACCTTTGAGAAGCCCTGCGGCTACTTCCTCGCCCTCACGTCATTTCAGACCTACTTTCCGATCCGCGAAGACTTCTACACGGCCCAGCAGGGACGCTACGGCTCGGACAAGGAGAACCTGCTTTATAACGGACCATTCAAGCTCACTCAATGGATCCACGGAGCGGCACTGCGCTTCGAAAAGAACGAGCAGTACTGGGATCAGGCGCGCGTGAAGCTCAAGCGCATCGAAGTCCCCTACATCACCGCAGATGACAGCGCCCGGTTTAACCTTTTCAAGGATCGAAAGATCGACCTGCTCGGGCTCTCAAAGAACTCGCTCGATGATGCCGTTCGCGAGGGCTTCAGGCTCAAGAAGTTCGCCGAAGGAAGCGTCTGGTTCCTTGAGTACAACTTCATCTCAGGCCGCCTCACGCGCAACAAGAACCTCCGCAAGGCCATCCAGCTTTCATTCGATGCCGAGGAGTTTGCAAACAAGGTGGTGGGGATTCCAGGGACGGTTCCTGGAATCTCGCTGATCCCGGGCTGGATGCAGGGCAAGAGCGCTCCGTTCAGGAGCGAGTACCCGGTGACGGCAGTCGGGCGTGACATTGAAAAGGCCCGGGCCTACATGGCAGCCTTCATGAAGGAAGAAGGACTGGGCAAGGCCCCAAGCCTCGTGTGGCTCACCGGTGAGAGCCCGCTTGCGGCTCGCGAGGCCGAATACTTCCAGAACCTTCTCAAGACCGTGCTCGGAATCGAACTCAAGATCGACAAGCAGATCTTCAAGCAGAGGCTTGCCAAGATGATGGCGGGTGAGTTCGACATCGTCTCGGCAGGCTGGGGACCGGACTACGCCGATCCCATGACCTTTGCCGACCTGTTCGCGTCATGGAATGAGAATAATCGCGGCAAATGGAAAAACGCATCATACGACGCGCTGATCCGAAAGGCGCAAGCCACGACGAAGGCGGCCGTCCGCATGGACTCCATGGCTGCAGCCGAACGCATCCTGCTCGATGAGCAGCCCATTCTGCCCACCTACGAGCGCAGCGTGATCTACACCCATTCGGATCGGGTCTCGGGCATCATCCGCCGATCCGTCGGAGCCGACCCGGACCTCTCCGAGGCATCGGCCCGCGAGTGACTTGGAGAGTGAGGAGGCCATTGCGATGATCCGCTATCTTCTCAAGCAGGTCACCTCAGGGCTCATCACCGTCTACTTCATCGCCACTGCCACATTTTTTGCCATGCATGCGGTACCGGGTGATCCGCTCATGGGGGGCAAGGCAACCACCCCCGAAATTCGTGCAAACCTTCAGCGCAAGTACGGTCTCGATCGCCCGGTGCTCGAGCAGTACACGACTTTTCTCTCAAACATGGCTCGCGGAGACTTTGGCATTTCGTTCACCCAGCACAACCGCTCAGTGAACGACATCATCCGCGAGCATTTTCCGATTTCGGCCGTACTCGGACTTCTGGCCATTGCCGTGGCGGCCACCGGCGGAGTGATGCTGGGCTCGATCACGGCAATCTTCAGAAACCGCCTGCCCGACCGGGCCATCATGGTGCTTGTGATCTTCGGCGTTTCCGTCCCGAGCTTTGTCGTTGCAGCCCTCATGCAGCTCGGAATCACCGAGCTCAACCGCCTGACAGGGCTTTCGATCCTGCCGGTGGGCGGCTGGGGCGAGGCGGGCCACCTGGTGCTCCCGGCGCTGGCGCTGGGGCTCAGCACGCTTGCCTTCCTCACGCGCCTCATGCGCTCGTCGATGCTCGAAGTGACCGGAGCGGACTACATTCGCACTGCGCGAGCCAAAGGGGTGTCTCCCACGGGGATCTTTTTCGGCCACCAGCTTCGAAATGCCGTGCTCCCGGTCATCACGGTGCTCGGGCCTGCGATCGCAGCCATCACTACAGGGGGATTTGTCGTTGAGCAGGTTTTCGCAATTCCCGGACTCGGGCGCTACTTCGTGCAGGCCGTGCACCAGCTCGACTACACGGTCATCATGGGGCTCACGGTGTTTTACGGCGCCTACCTCGTATTCATGGTGATTCTGGTCGATATCGCCTACGGACTGATTGATCCGCGGATTCGCGTGGGCAAGGCTGGAGGTTCACGATGAACGAGCTCAAGCCCTCCGACTTCGAGCGAGCGCCATCCCGACAGGCCCTGCACCGGATCTCCCGCCCGAGCCTGAGCTACTGGCAGGATGCATGGCTCAGGCTACGTCGCAACCGACAGGCGATCTTTTCGCTTGGGATCGTGATGGCCCTGGTTTTTTTCACGCTCGCAGGCCCGTGGCTTTGGCGACAGGATCCTTCCACTCAGCTTCTCGAAGAGGCCTCACTCGGGCCTACACTGGGGCGTAAAGCCGTCGTGGTGGAGGAGCTCGATTCGTGGAGTCCCGAATTCGCAGACGCTCGGGCAACTGCGTGGGATCGGGTCCAGGACCTGAGAGTCATCGGAGAGCCGACCACCGAGGGAATCACCCTCCAGTGGGGGCCCGTCGAGGGAGCCGAAGGTTACGCGATCTACCGAACCGACCGGAAGCCTCGGGGCTTGAACCGCTTGGGACTCCCGCTTGCCGAAGTGAAGAAGCCCGGGCAGCTCAGCTTTCGGGACCGCATGAACGTGGAGCCAAGGAGCTACACGTACACGGTGCTTCCCATTTTTAAGGGTCTCGAAGCCGAAGTGTACGGGCGCGTGAAGGTGGCCCCGCGCATTGCCCTCAAGCTCGCGGCAGCCCAGCGTCTCAAGGCCGGTGCCCGCGTGGGAGATACGATCGTTCTACCCGCCCATCCTTTCGGTACCGACTCTCTGGGACGCGACTTGCTCTCACGCATCATCGCAGGCGCGCGCATTTCGCTTTCGATCGGCCTTCTGGCCCCGCTCCTCTACATGTTGCTTGGCGTGCTGATCGGCGGCTTTGCCGGCTATTCGGGAGGCCGCATCGACCTGGCCATTGTTCGAGGCATCGACCTCGTGGTGGCGCTCCCGTTCCTGCTCTTCATGATTCTATTCCGCATCGCCTTTGGGGTGGGGCCCGGCGAAAGCGGCGTGCATGCGATGGTCGTGGCCATGGTGGCGCTCTCGTGGCCCTCATCCGCACGGCTCGTGCGCGGACAAGTCATGCAGCTTCGAGAGGCCGAGTACGTGCAGGCAGCCCGACTGCTGGGTGCGCGCACCGGTTACCTGCTCCTGCGCCACCTGATCCCCAACACGATGGGAGTGATCCTCGTGTACCTGACCTTTGCCATCCCGAGCACGATCTTCACCGAGGCCTTCCTTTCCTTCATTGGCATGGGAGTGGTGCCGCCCACCCCTTCCTGGGGAAGTCTGTGCAACGACGGGATCCAGAGCTTTCTTAGCCACCCGCATGAGTTCATCTTTCCAGCGATCTTCATCAGCGTGACGGTGCTTGCCTTCAACCTGCTGGGCGACGGGCTTCGCGATGCTCTAGATCCCAAACAAAGGGGGAGCTCATGACTCCGCTGCTTTCGGTGCGAGGACTGAAAGTCGAGTTCGCTACCCACGGGGGAGTCGTGCAGGCCGTGCGCGGAGTCGACTTCGATGTGCAGGCCGGCAGGACGCTTGCGATCGTGGGTGAGTCGGGCTGCGGCAAGTCCGTGACCGTTCAGTCGCTCATGGGCCTCATCCCCTCTCCGCCCGGACGGATCACGGCGGGAAGTGCGCTTTTGCGTGGACGCGAGATCCTCGGACTTTCGCTCAAGGAGTCAAACCGCATCCGCGGGCGCGAGATTGGAATGATCTTTCAAGATCCGATGACCTCGCTCAATCCCACGATGACAGTAGGCAGGCAGATCTCCGAGACGCTCCGAATCCACGAAGGCGTGTCGGCGGCTGCAGCGCGTGCCCGCGCGATCGAACTCCTCGAGATGGTCCAGATCCCGGAGGCTCGCTCACGGGTGGATCTCTACCCCTTCCAGTTTTCGGGCGGAATGCGCCAGCGTGCGATGATCGCCATGGCGATTGCCTGCAGGCCGGCACTCCTCATTGCCGATGAGCCGACGACCGCGCTCGATGTTACGATTCAGGCGCAAATCCTGAAACTCCTGAAAAGCCTCCAGCGCGAGCACGGCATGGCCATCATTTTGATCACGCATGATCTCGGAGTCGTGGCCCGAATGGCCGACGAGGTATCGGTGATGTACGCCGGGCAGGTGGTCGAGACCGGATCGGTCGACGATGTGTTCTATCGCTCAGCTCACCCCTACACGCTGGGCCTCAAGCAGGCGATGCCCCAGGGCAGTTCTCGAGCCCCGCTCGTTCCAATCGAGGGCTCTCCGCCCGATCTGTTCAGCCCACCCACAGGCTGCGGTTATTTTGACCGGTGCCCGGAGGCCATGCGCATCTGCGAGTCGCGCATGCCGGAGGCTTTCATCCTCTCGGGTGCCCACTCGAGCCGCTGCTGGCTGGAGCACAAGCGATGATCGAGCTTAGAAACCTGACACGGCATTTTGATGCATCCGGAGGGCGAAAGGTCCATGCCGTCGACGGAGTGAGCCTCAAGATCAGCGCCAACGAGGTCGTGGGCCTGGTGGGCGAATCAGGCTGCGGAAAGTCGACACTCGGACGAACGCTCGTCGGACTCTACGACAAGACCGCAGGCGAAGTCTGGTTCGAAGGCGAAAAGATGCCCGCATCCCTCGGGCCGGCAGACTTTCGTCGTTACTCGCGAAGCCTCCAGATGATCTTTCAGGACCCCTACTCTTCGCTCAATCCCCGAATGACGGTTCGGGACATCATCGCCGAGGGTCCGCTCCTTCACGGGCTCTGGAAGGGGGCGGAGGTGGATGGGCGGGCCGGCGGCTGGCTTGAGCGCGTGGGTCTGTCGCGTGACCACTTGTCCCGCTATCCGCACGAGTTCTCGGGCGGCCAGCGTCAGCGCATCGGGATTGCCCGGGCCCTGGCGCTCGAACCCCGCTTTGTCGTGTGCGACGAGCCCATCTCGGCGCTCGATGTCTCGGTCCAGGCCCAGGTCGTCAACCTCCTGGCCGAGCTCAAGCAGCAGATGGGCCTCACCCTCCTGTTCATCGCCCACGACCTCTCGATGGTCCGCTACGTTTCGGACCGGATGGCCGTCATGTACCTGGGCGCCCTGATTGAGCTCGGTCCCTCGGAATCGGTGTGCAGCGAACCGCTCCATCCTTACACTCAGCTGCTGCTGGCCTCGAACCCAGAAGCCGATCCAGCGGCCGAACGAATTCGGCAAGATCCTGAAATTAAAGGCGAAATTCCATCTCCCATCGACCTTGGGCCCGGCTGCCGCTTTGCCGGGAGGTGCCCCCGGGCCAGCGAAGGGGGCGAAACCTGCAAGAGGATCACTCCAGAATGGAGAGAGATCCGCTCGGGCCATTTCGCGGCGTGTCACTTGATTTGACCGATCCAGTCAGAATTTACCCTTGCCGCCTGACCGAGTTCAGGAGTAAAGCGCGAGTACTATGAAGAAATTCATCCTTCTGTTGGTTGCAGGTTTTTCACTGGGCTGCTCTCTAATGACCGTCTCGGCTCAGGCCCAGGCTTCTGAGGAGCTCGCCGCGGACGCCATGGCCGTTCAGCAGTGCTCGGCTCAGGCGTTCTGTCCCCAGACCGGCCGGGTGGTCGCATGCACCGTGTATTCGGATCCGGTCTACGGCCAGAGCTGCAGCTGGGAGTCGCGCATCGGCTACGGCGTGCGCTGCACGGGCTGGGACGTGTTCGGCCGCTGGGTCGTGTACCAAGACTACTGCATCTACTAATTCGTGAAGATTCTCATCACAGGGGCCTCGCGCGGCTTTGGAAAACAAGCCGCCGAGGCTCTGCTTTTTCGTGGGCATGAGGTGCTTGCCGCCCTTCGCGGAGGGGAGGGCCGGGGGCGCATGCTATTTAGCAGTGAGGCCCTTGCCACCGGGCGCCTGCACTTCATCGACCTCCCGCTGGAGTCTCCCGAGGCGCTTGCGCGCCTGCCCGGATGGGTCGCCTCAAACTGGGGCGGAAGGCTCGATGTCCTCATCAACAATGCAGGCTACGGGCTCATGGGTCCGCTTGAGCACCAGACGGATGCCCAGGTCCGCGCACAGATGGAAGTGAATTTCTTTGCGCCACTCGCGCTCGTGCGTCTCTGCCTGCCCTCGCTCAAGAGGTCCGCGGCGATGGGAGGCAGGCCTCGAATCATCAACATCAGCAGCATCGCAGGGCTGGTGAGCTTTCCCTATTATGGCGCCTACAACGCCTCGAAGTTCGCACTCGAGGCCGTCAGCGAGGCGATGGTCTACGAGCTTTCGCCCTTCGGCGTTCAAGTCGCACTCATCGAGCCCGGGGGCTTCAAGACGGGTTTCAACGACTCGGTCGAGTTTACCGAAGTCCATCCGGAGCGCGACCCGGTGAGTGCAGCAAGACTCGAGCGCTTCAAGCACAACCTGGCTCGCAAGGGCTCGCTCTTTGGCGACGATCCCGCGCGCGTGAGCCGACTCATCGTCAAACTCTCCGAGCAGCGCAAGGTCGGACTCCGCCATGTCATCGGCCGCGACGCCTGGGCCATGCGGGTGCTTCAGCGTCTTCTTCCTGATTCCTGGCGCATCCGGTTCGAAACTGTTTTCTTCGAGCGGGTTTTCTTTCGCAGCACGCAGACGCTGCGATAGGGTCGAGGCATGAATCCCAGCACACTTCAGCTTGGCGCAACGATCCTGTTTGCAGCGGCAATCCTCCACACCTTCCTCGTGAAAGTCTTCCAGGGCTGGGCCAAGCGCTTCCCCGAGGGTTCGATCGGTGAGAACCTTTTCCACCTCCTGGGTGAAGTGGAAGTCGTCTTCGGCCTCTGGTCGGCGCTGCTCTTTACATTCATGGCATTCGAGGGCGGACTCTCATCGGCCATCTCCTACCTCGAGGGCCGCAACTTCACCGAACCCGGCTTCGTGTTCGTCATCCTCACGATCTGCTCGACCAAGCCCGTGCTGGATGTCGCCTCGCTGCTCATGCGCGGACTGGCAAGCGTCCTTCCGCTTCCGCGCCAGACGGCATTTTACTTCGTGGTGCTGGGAGTCGGCCCCCTGATCGGAAGCTTTATCACCGAGCCTGCGATCATGACGGTGCTTGCCATCCTTTTGCTTCGTCATTTTTACGGCCAGAAGCTCTCAAGCGGTCTCAAGTACTCCACAATCGGACTTCTTTTTGTGAACGTCTCGATCGGGGGCACGCTCACCCCGTTTGCCGCTCCCCCCGTGCTCATGGTGGCAGGCAAGTGGGGCTGGGGCCTCTCGCACATGCTGACCCAGTTTGGCTGGAAGGCGGCTGTTGCCTGCCTCGTTTCGACCACACTCGTGGTTTGGCGCC
Source organism: Oligoflexia bacterium (assembly GCA_903858195.1). GTDB lineage: Bacteria > Bdellovibrionota > UBA1018 > UBA1018 > UBA1018 > CAIOHW01. The sequence continues at coordinate 9,346 of CAIOHW010000288.1, forward strand.
ACAGTCGGGAGCTTTCGAAGCTCGAGTGGAATCCGCGCGCCTCGAGCGGCAAGAAGACCTCGCCCCTACTCCTGAGCCTGATCCATCTGCTGTTTCTGGGGCTCGTCGTGGCTTCGGCCCACCACATGGTGGTGTTTGCCGGGATCTTTCTTTTCTTTCTCGGGCTTCACACCGTCACCCAGGAGTATCAGGAGCCGCTCAAGCTTCGAGAGGGCCTGCTCGTTTCGTTCTTTCTCGGCGGGCTCGTGGTGCTCGGCGGCCTGCAGAGCTGGTGGCTTGAGCCCGTGCTCTCGAGTCTCTCGGATCTTGCTCTGTATCTGGGGGCCTCGGCACTCACGGCGATCACCGATAACGCAGCACTGACCTACCTGGGCTCCCAGGTCGCAAGCCTCACCGACACCTCGAAATACGCGCTTGTGGCGGGCAGCGTGGTGGGAGGCGGCCTCACCGTGATCGCAAACGCCCCGAACCCGGCAGGCTACGGCATCTTGAATGCCTCTTTCGGAAAAGAAGGCATCAGCCCGCTCAAGCTCTTTCTAGCTGCACTCGCTCCCACGATCATCGCAGGCGTGTGCTTCTGGCTGCTTTGATCAGCTGCGGTTCTTGATCAGCTCGCGAACACAGTCCGGATCGGCGAGTGTCGAAATGTCGCCCATCTGGTCCAGCACGCCTTCGGCCACCTTGCGCAGAATCCGGCGCATGATCTTGCCCGAGCGGGTCTTGGGAAGCCTCGGCGCCCACTGGATTCGGTCTGGCGTCGCAATCGGACTGATCGCATTACGTACATGAGCGATCAGCTCCGAGCGGAGCGCATCACCGGGCTCGATCCCGCTTTTGAGGGTCACATAGGCGTAGATGCCCTGCCCCTTGATCTCATGCGGAAATCCGACCACCGCGGCCTCAGCAACCGCCGCATGGCCCACGAGTGCGCTTTCGATCTCGGCTGTGCCCAGCCGGTGACCGGCCACATTGATCACGTCGTCCACACGGCCGGTGATCCAGTAGTAACCCTCTTCATCGCGCCTGCAGCCATCGCCCGTAAAGTAGAGGCCCTCGTAGGTCGAGAAGTAGGTCTTCTCGAACCGATCATGATCGCCATAAACGGTGCGCGCCTGCCCTGGCCACGAGTCGGCAATGCAGAGGTTACCCTCACACGGCCCTTCGAGCCTTTTTCCAGAAGCATCGACAATCACGGGCTCGATACCCGGAAGGGGCAGGGTTGCCGATCCCGGCTTGAGCTTCGTTTCACCTGGAATCGGGCTGATCAGGATTCCACCCGTCTCGGTCTGCCACCAGGTATCCACAATCGGGCACCTGCTACCGCCCACCACCCGGTGATACCAGTTCCAGGCCTCGGGATTGATGGGCTCCCCCACAGAGCCCAGTACCCGGAGCGTGGATCGAGACGTCCGGCTGACCGGGCCCTCGCCTTCGCGCATGAGCGCGCGGATTGCAGTCGGTGCCGTATAAAAAATATTCACCCCGTGCTTGTCGACGATCTCCCAGAACCGCGAACTCGTCGGATGATTGGGCACCCCTTCGAACATCAGGGTCGTGGCCCCATTCGAGAGGGGCCCATAAACCACGTACGAGTGCCCGGTCACCCAGCCCACATCGGCCGTGCAGAAGTAGATATCACCGGGCTTGTAGTCAAAAACCTTCTCGTGGGTGAAACCCGCATAGAGCATGTAGCCTGCCGTGGTGTGCAGAACGCCCTTGGGCTTTCCGGTGCTGCCTGAAGTGTAAAGAATGAAGAGCGGGTCCTCGGCGTTCATCACTTCTGGAGCACACTTCCATCTCACGCGTGGAAGCTCATCCATCGACTCGCGCTCATCACCCCACCAAAGATCCCGGCCTTCATTCCATGGAATCTGGCCCCCCGTGCGCTTGACCACGAGCACGTGATTGATCGTCGGGCAGGATCGAAGGGCATCATCGACATTTTGCTTAAGTGGAACGCGCTTGCCGGCTCGAAGGCCTTCGTCAGCCGTGATCACAAACGAGCTCTGGCAATCCTGAATCCTTCCGGCAAGAGCCTCGGCAGAGAACCCTCCAAAGACCACCGAGTGGATCGCGCCGATGCGCGCGCAGGCAAGCATCGAAAAGGCCGCCTCGGGAATCATCGGCAGATAGATCGTCACCCGATCACCCTTCTTGACGCCTCGAGCACGCAGCACGTGGCTCATGCGCTCGACTTCACCCAGAAGCTCGCGGTAGGTGATCCTGCGCACGGCCTCGGAAGGGTCATCAGATTCCCAGAGAATCGCCACCTGCGAGCCGCGCTTTCCCACATGGCGATCGAGGCACTGAATCGAGGCGTTGAGCTCTCCGTCCTCAAACCAGCGAATCGAGACAGGGCTCGTAAACCGGGTGTTCTTCACCCGGGTAAACGGCCTGATCCACTCCAACCGACTCCGAGCGAGCTGCTCCCAAAAAGATTCCATGGCCGGATTCTAGCGCGCCCTCACCTCATGCTGGCAACAAAAGCGGCGACATCCATTCGCCCGCACCGAGTCTGCTCCGTCAGGATCCGGACGCTCGTGCTGCAGAGTCGGTCTTTTAACTCTTCGGCGTCCGCCGAAGGGGCCACACTCAGGGCAAGCGCAAGTGCGCCCGAGACCTGGGGCGCTGCCATCGAGGTGCCCGAATAGACGGCAAACTTTGACCCTGGAATCGTGCTCAGCACCTGCGCCCCGGGGGCTGCGATCATGACGCTTGTGCTCCCGTAGTTCGAAAATCCACTCATGGCATCGAGCTGGTCGCTCGAGGCCACGGAGATCACCCCCGGATAGTTGGCCGGATAGGTGGGCATCGAGTCATTGTTGCTGGCGGCATTGCCGGCAGCAGCCACCACGAGCACCCCGCGCGAGACGGCTTCTTGAATCACCTGGTTCATGAGCTGCGAGTAACCCCCCCCGCCCCACGAGTTGGAGATCACGCGGGCGCCCATGCGCGCGGCGTATCGGATTGCAAGCAGCGCCGAATACAGATCGCCCGATCCGTTTGCCGCAAGGAACTTAAGCGGCATGATCTTTACTTTTGGGCTGATCCCGACGACCCCCACTCCATTCTTTTCTGCGCCGATGATGCCCGCGCAGTGGGTGCCGTGGTTGTTGTCATCCATGCCGTTGGGACGGTTGTTGGCAAAGTCCCAGCCGTAGACATCGTCGATGTAGCCGTTGCCGTCGTCATCCACACCCGCGCGCCCATAGCGCTCGAGCGTGTTGGACCAGATGTTGTTCTTGAGGTCCGGGTGATTGTAGTCCACGCCCGAGTCGATCACGGCAACAACCACCTCACGCGAGCCCTCGCTGATCTGCCACGCTTCAGGCGCGCGCAGGATCTCGCGAGAGTAGTCGATCTGCTCCGCCGGAAGCTTGGGCTGGGCCGTGGGCACGGGCTTGGGGCGCGAGCGCCCGAACTCGGCCGTGTAGATGAAGTTGGGCTCGCAGAACTGAGCCTCGCACAGGGCGGCCTCGTCGTCGGTGACCCGGCGAAAATCCGTTCCGTCATGCGTGATCATTCCGTCATGCGGGGCCAGCGCCGGGGCACAGGCTCCGAGCGTGATCGCACCCACTGCTAGAATTCGAGTCGATTGAACCATGGGCATTCCCTCCCCCGGTGGACTTGGAAAGCAGGATCCGGACGAGGCCGATAAGACGAGCCTAAATATCTGAAATGGCTAAATTATTTAGAATTTGGCCTGTTCCATTAGCCATGAAATTTTGGGAACTTGGACAAAGTGGCACCATCTCGCAATCCCGACGTGCACAGGCTCGACATCGCACCCAAGAGCCATTAGCACTAGGAGGCATGAGCAAACTCCTTGAACTGACGCCCGACCAGGTCCTCTCCATGTCTTTGAAACAGAAGGACGAATGGTGGCTGAAAAACGTTTACCGGGGTGACATGCCCCAACTCAACCTGCGCTCGGCTCTCACCGGCATGCTGCTGGGCGGCGCTCTCTCGCTCACCAACCTGTACATCGGGATCAAGACGGGCTGGACGCTCGGAGTGGGCATCAGCTCGGTGATCCTCTCGTTTGCGCTCTTTCGCCTCATGGCCAGGCTCAAGCTCGGAAGCGAGATGTCGATCCTCGAAAACAACGCCATGCAATCGATCGCAACCAGCGCGGGCTACATGACGGCTCCGCTCATGGCCTCGATGCCCGCCTACATGATGGTGACCGGAAAAGTCGTGCCGATGTGGCAGACCTTCTGGTGGATCGTCGTCCTTTCGCTTTTGGGCGTGCTCTTCGCCTTCCCCCTTAAAAAGCGCTACATCAACGATGAGCAACTCCCCTTCCCCGAAGGCTACGCAGCCGGCGTGGTGCTCCAGAACCTGCATACCGATCAGGGCGGAAAAGACGGCGTGTTCAAGGCCAAGCTCCTGTTCTTTGGCATGGGCCTTTCGTCACTTTTTGAAACGCTTCGAAACGAAGCCGTCATGACGGCCATGCGCCTCAAGTCACTGGTGCTCCCGGCGCACTGGGATGATGTCATCTACAAGTTCGTAACTCCGAAGATCGCCGGCATTCCACTCAACTCGCTGACCGTGCAGTGGGAGACCTCGATTGTCATGATGGGAACGGGCGGCCTGATGAGCATGAAGACGGCCATGTCGATCCTGCTCGGGGGATTCATCAATTACTTCGTACTGGCCCCCCTGCTCATCAACGCAGGCATCATCCCTGAGGCCAAGTTCAAGGCCATCGCCATGTGGTCACTCTGGCTTGGAGCCTCGATGATGACCACTTCGTCGCTCTACAGCTTTTTTTCGAAGCCCAAGATGCTGCTCGAGGCCTTCAAAAAGCCCTTTGCGGGCAAGAAGGGCCAGAAGTCAGACGACATCCTTCGCGACATCGAACTCCCGATGTCGATCTTTGCCGCTGGGATTCCGATCGTCGGTGCAATCACCGTGTGGATGGGCCATGCCTGGTTTGGCATCGAGTGGTGGCTTGGACTGATCGCGATTCCACTCGTGTTCGTGTTCACGCTCATTGCAGTGACTTCGACCGGACTCACGGCGATCACCCCGGGAGGTGCACTCGGCAAGCTCACCCAGATCACCTACTCCGTGCTCGCTCCGGGCAACGTGCCGACGAACCTCATGACGGCAGGGATCACCTCGGAAGTGTCGCTCAACGCAAGCAACCTGCTCATGGATATCAAGCCGGGCTATATGCTGGGCGGAAAGCCACGGCATCAGGCGATCGGCCACATTCTGGGAATCTTCGCAGGCGGGCTGGTGGCCGTGCCCGTGTTCTACCAGCTGTTTGGAGGCGACATTGCCAAGTTCACGACCGATGCCATGCCGCTTCCGGGCGCATCCATCTGGAAGGGAGTGGCTGAAGTCCTGACCCAGGGCCTGAGCGCCCTACACCCGACTGCGCAGGCCGCAGCACTGGTGGGAGCGGTGCTTGGAATCGTGCTCGAGTGGGTGTCTCAGCGCACGCGCGGGCGCTTTCCGATCTCGGCCGTGGGTCTTGGGCTTGGAATCGTGCTTCGCTTCTCGGATGCGTGGCTGATGTCAGCAGGAACCCTGTTTTTCTGGCTCTGCGGAAGACAATTCAAAGACAAGAAGAGCCTCGGCCACCGTGCGTTTGTCGAAAACCAGGAGACTTTCGCCGCAGGCATCATCGCAGGAGGTTCGATCGTAGGCATCGTGCTGATGCTGATCGAGAACTCGCTCTAAGACCGGGCCGTACGGCTACTCTTGAGTTGAGTCGTAGTACTTTCGGTACGCATCACCTTCGAGCTCCTTAAGCTCGGTATCGGTGAGCTTTCGATTCCTGCGGTCTTCTTCGCGAACGAGCTTCAGCCCGGGCGAATCGGAAGGTGCTTTGACCACGAGCACGGCCACCGCGGTCGCGTTCAGCTTCTGGGCGCTTGAACTGTCGCGGGCAAGGGCCTGAATCCGCGCCTTCTCTTCGGGGGTCTTGGCGTACTGAATCATGTCCTGCACGGTCGTCTCGCGGGCCTGATTTTCGAGAGCCTTGAGCTTTTCGGCGACTTCGGGCTGAAGCATCGCTGGCCTGGGTGCAGCGGCCGGACTCTGCTCGGTCAGCACCATCGACCGCTTGAGTTCGGTCTGGCTGGTGGCAAACTTTCGGGCTCCCTGAGTTGCATCGGCAAACGCCGTCTCACCGGTCTGGACCTCCTGCGTAGCGCCTTTACCCTTGGATTGGACCGAAAGTCTGCCGCGGATCAAGGTCACCGAAGTAATCGAGTTCTCGCGATGAGCGCCCAGCTCTTCGATCACAAAATCTGTTCCTCGAACCCCGAGGGTCGCCGATCGTGACCGGATGCGGATGCCGCTTCGAGGTCCGGATTTAGAAATGATCGCCCGGACGGCCCCATACTCAAAGGTCATCCCCTCGCGCGAGGGTGCCTCGGCATCGGGCTTTCGTGACTCGATTCTAAAGAAGGTCCCGGGACCCACGTTGAGCTGATCGCCATTGGGATAAACCAACCGGGCGCGCGCTCCTGGAAAGGTTCGAATCCACGCGTCGATGGCCACCTCGTCGCCCACTGATGGCCTTTGCGAGAGGTAGTGCTTGCCGTTGAACTTCGAGCGGAGGTGACCCTTGGGCACCTCGGCATCCGAGTGGCTACGGTCTCGGGGGGACGACAAAATCATGACTTCACCTTGAACAAACGTCAGGATCGGACGATCCGGTGCCGCCAGCGCCGGGCAGGCGAGAAAACACAGAAGGATGGGATGCCAACGGGTCGAAATCTTCATGCTGTGGGGTCCTCGGTAGCTACGGCCGTGGGGTAAACCTTTCCGCAAGCTTGGGCGGAGGTTATTCTGGTGTCAACGAGGTCAATGCATGCCTGCCCCTAAATCATTCCTAGCTGCAGTGCTGACTTTCACATTGGCCCAACCCACCAGTGCCGGTGCGGCCCCTCCGGCGCCGCCCACCCCACAGACCCAGGACTGGGAGTACCCCGAGCTCATGGTGGCTCCACGAGCGAGCGAGCGGCTCGAGCGCGAAGCACGCATCGAGAGTCGCCGGGGGTTCTCTCTGCTCTGGCCAGTGTGGCTTCCGGGCGCAGCCAATCTTGCCGCAGGCGAGATGCAGCTTGGGCAGACTGACCCTTCCTTGGATTCCGGCAAAACAAGAGCCTACGCGGGCATCGCAGTGGGAGGCGGCTGGGTCGTGGGCTCCTACCTGCTCGCGCTCAGTTACCGCCCCTACGCCTCGGGTCTGGAGGAGACCTCACGGATGCCCAGGGCAAGCGCTCGCGAGCAGCTTGCCCGCGAGCGGGTGGCCGAAGAATGGATCGAAACGGCCTCCGGCATGGGAAGGACCCTTCGCTACCTGTCTGCGGCCACCAATTTGATCGTCGCAGTGAGCATGGCAAGTGCAGTCAATTCGGGCACGCTGGCACAGACTCTCGATCTGGCCTCAGTGGCCATCGCCTTAAGTCCGCTTTTCTTTGAAACCCGCTGGAACCGGGTCGCCCATGATCAACGCAATTTCAAGAAGCGCATCTTCAGGCCCATCGCATCGACCCTCTGGGTCAGGACTTCGGAACGGGCTTCATCTCCGGCCCTGGGTCTGAGCTGGGCGTTTTAGACGCCGATTCCTTGAGTTGCTCGAGCACGAGGTCGCGCGAAAACACCACTGCCTCGCCACGCGATTTGGAAAGCCCGTTTTTTGAAATCGCATAACGATAGCCCTCAACAAAGCTCTCGCCTGCCTTCGATCCAGCGCCGATCACTTCTTGCGCGATGACCAGCGCCGGCCCCGAGGCGAGCTCGGGCCCGGACTTGGAGGTCAGAAAATCAAAGAGCTTCTTGAAGCGAACCGCCACCCCGCCGGGCTGATCTTTCGATGCTGTGAGAAGCTCCGTCGCAAAGCGGGCGCAACGGGGCTTGGACTGGGCAAGCTCTGACTCGGACGAGCAAAACTGCACCAGGGCGGAAAACTCACGTTCGAGCGCCGGAAGGCTGCCGCCGTAGTCCACCGTCAGGCTTGTAGCCAAACGATGTGAAGTGGAGACATCGAGATCGAGCTCGCTTCTCAGGTAAGCCTTCTTGAAAAGGACAATGAACCGATCGGCCACCTCATCGCTCTGCCCGGCAAACCTAAGAGCCGTATAAAGCGAGTCCTTTGTTCCCACGCCCGACTCAGTGAGCAGCGTCGTCACACGGATCAGGCGCGCCGCAGAGCCCGGGCAATGCACCGATGTCTGGCGTGCCAGCTCGCGACTCACCTTCTCGGGGATCTTCCATTCGTCCTTGGATCGCAGGTAGTTCATCACCGTGATGAACTCGCGAGCAGGCGAGCAGTCGGCAGGCACCGGTGCGGCGGCGTCAGCCCCCTGACACTCTCCAGCCATCGCCAGAGTCAGGAGCAGAAATGAAAGAAAGACTTCCACGGACGACGGATCGGAAGATCAGGCTTTGAGCTTGATCTTCGGTCCCGTCAGGCGATCGTCACGCTTGAGTCGAGATACACGTCTTGAATGGCGTGCATGAGGGCGATTCCCTCTTTCCAAGGCTTTTGAAAGGCCTTGCGCCCGGCAATCAAGCCCGAGCCGCCGGCGCGCTTGTTGATGATCGCTGTGCGTACGGCATCCGCAAGATCGGCAGAGCCCTTGGCTTCGCCGCCTGAGTTGATCAGACCGATTCGCCCCATGTAGCAGTTGGCCACCTGGTAGCGGCACAGGTCGATCGGATGGTCAGTGGTGAGCTCGCTATAGACCTTGGGGTGGGTCTTGCCGTGCTGGGTGGCGAGATACCCCCCGTTGTTTGTCGCTAGCTTCTGCTTGATCATGTCGGCTGCGATCGTGACGCCGAGGTGGTTGGCCTGACCCGTGAGGTCTGCCGAGGTGTGGTAATCGACCCCATTGACCTTGAACCCTGGGTTTCGCGTGTAGCACCAAAGAATGGTCGCAAGTCCGAGCCCATGGGCGGCTTCGAAGGCTTCGCTCACTTCGCGGATCTGCCGCGCGCTCTCGGGTGACCCGAAGTAAACGGTCGCACCGACGGCCACCGCTCCCATGTCGGAAGCCTGCCTGACACTCGCAAACATCGACTGGTCATGCTTGTTGGGAAGGCTCAAAAACTCATTGTGGTTGAGCTTCAATACAAACGGAATCCTGTGGGCGTACTTGCGGGCGGCAATCGAGAGCACGCCGAGCGTCGAGGCGACCCCGCTGCAGCCCGATTCGATCGCAAACTTCACGATGTTTTCGGGATCAAAGAACATCGGATTGGGCGCAAACGAGGCGCCAGCCGAGTGCTCAACTCCCTGATCGACCGGGAAGATCGAGACATAGCCCGTATCAGCAAGCCTTCCGTGCGAGTAGAGCGCCTGCATCGAGCGCAGCACCCGGGGAGAGCGATCCGAGTGGGCCAGCACCTCGGTCACCCAGTTACCCGTAGGCAGGGTCAGGGTTTCCTTGGGGATGCCCTTGGAGCGGTGTTCGAGCAGGGTTTTCGCTTCGGATCCGAGCAGCTGGTCGTAGTTGAGGCTCATTCTCTAGAAGTACAAGGGGCCCCCCAAGCGGCGCAAGCCCTTAAGCTGCCTGCACGTCCTGAATCTTATCTCGGATCTTGTTACGCATCTGCTCATCGAACTCGGGCATCTGGTGCTCCTTGCGGGCATGGCCTTCAGCCAGCCTCAGCACCTCTTGCTCGGTCGAGGCCCGGCAGGACCAATCACAATCGACTCCCATGTCACGGCAGCAAAATGTCTTCATGCCCCCAGCAGGGCTGCAAGATCAGGTCCCGATCAGATCGCGCACCACGCGCGCGGCGCACGCCAGGCCAAAGGCGCCCGTCACGAAGCCCGCCGATCCAAGAATCAGGTTCTTGTCGTCGCAGGTATTGAGGCCGTTGTTGCCCTGCGGGCAGACGCACTTGAAGCCCTTGCCGTTGTCGTAGGCCAGATCATGGGGTTCAAGAATGGGCTCGCGCGAAAAGACGGTGGGAATGTTGAACTCGCCCTTTTCCGGAAATCCGTACTGCTGGCGCAGGATACGCCGAAGCACGCGCGCCAGCGGATCACCTTCGGTCACGGCGAGATCGGCCACTTCCACACGGGTGGGGTCCATGCGCCCGGCCGAGCCCGAACAGCAGACCACCGGAATTTTCTCGGCCACGCAATAGGCCAGCAGGTGGCACTTGGCCGTCACATTGTCGATGGCGTCGATCACATAGTCGGGGCGCCTGGCAAAAATCTCGGGATTGTTTCGCTGGTTATAGAACTGGACCATGGGCTCGACCACGGCCTGCGGATTGATCTTCTGAAAACGCTCGGCAAGCACGGTGGCCTTGTGCGAGCCCACAAGCCCCGTCAGTGCATGGAGCTGACGATTGGAGTTTGTGACGCAGATCTCATCGAAATCCACGATCGTCACCCGGCCCACGCCCGAGCGCACGATCGACTCGGCAGCCCACGAGCCCACGCCTCCGAGCCCGATCACCATGACATGCGCGGCCTGGAGCTTTTGCATCGCGGGATCGCCCACGAGCCTGCCCATGCGGTCAAATCGGCGATGCAGGCGGTAGCTCGAGCTCGGGGTCTGGACTTCGGTTTCCATGGATGCGGGAGCAGTACCACAGCAAAAAGATCGGGAACAGGGGTGTAGTCCAAAAAACGGGCCCGGACTTCCTAGAGCTGAAAGACCGCCCGTACCCCCTCGCCCGACTGCTCAAGCACCTCGTCTGCCGAGCGTCCCACGAGTACTGCCGCCGCTCGCGCGGCCCGAAACAGTTCGGGCCCCTCCCCATCACTCTCGAGCACCCAGTCCGAGGGCGAAAGCCGCGGGAGGGCTGCCTTGAGCTGCTTGAAGCGCCCGGGCTGGGCGATGCCCGGGCCGATCGAGAGTTTAAGCCCCAGAGCCAGGTACTGCCTGGCCACTTCGTACGAACCGCTAAAGGCATGAACCAGGCCCCTGAAACCCCCGCCCCCCTCTGGCGACCTCGAAGCTTGCCCTAGGATCTGAAGCGCGGCTTCATGCGCATGAACCACGTGCAGGACGACCGGAAGGCCGGCACGCACGGCGATCTGAAGCTGGGCTTCAAAGACTTCTTTTTCCAGGCCCGATGCGTCGCGGGTTTCATCGCGAAAGTAATCAAGCCCAAGCTCCCCCAGAGCCACCGGCCGTACCCCGGACGATAGACCTCCCGATAGCCTCTGCTCGAGATCGGCGAGCGCCTCCCGACACTGGCTTTCGGTGTGTTCGAGCACCCACCACGGGTGCAGGCCCAGCACCGGACGGATGAGCCGGGGCTCGAGTCGGGCAAGCTCGAGCTGCCGGTCCCAATCTTCAGGCCCCACCCCGCCCTGAATCGAAGCTTCCATTCCGAGGGCGCGAAGCTCGGCCACGAGCTCTTCGATCCTTCGCTTGGACTGGGCTAGATGGGCGTGTGCGTCGATGATCATTCGGGTTAGCCTGAGTCCACCATGAAATGGCTTCGCGAAAAAGTCCTGAACCCGATCCTGAACCAGCTCAAGCAGGGAGCCTCACCCGAAAAACTCGCCTGGAGCGTGAGCCTCGGCGCCTCGCTGGCTCTGTTCCCCATCATGGGAAGCACTACTTTTATTTGTGCAATCGTGGGCCAGGTCTTTCGCCTCAATCACGTGGCCATGCAGACGGTGAACTACCTGTTTTACGCCCCCCAGCTTGCGCTGATCCCC
>CAIOHW010000289.1 GCA_903858195.1 Oligoflexia bacterium
ACGCGCAGGTGACCAAGCGATTTACCGGAAGCCCGGTGACCCTGCAGCTTCGCGACACGCCGATCTCGGACGTGCTCACGATGATCGGAGATGCCAGCGGTTTTAACATCATCCTCGGCGAGGGCGTCGAGGGAAAGATCACCCTCTCGCTCGTGGATGTTCCGTGGGATCAAGCCCTCGATGTGGTGCTGAGCACCAAGCGCCTCGGAGCCGAGCGCCGAAACAACGTGCTCAGGATCAGCACGCTTGCCAACCTTACGGCCGAAAAAGAGGAGATCCTCAGGGCCAAGCTCGCGGCCGAGCGCAGTGCGCCCCGCGTGACCCGCATCTTCCCGGTGAGTTTTGCCGACATCAAGGAACTCCAGACCGTTCTCAGCGCATTTTCGGCCAATAATGCTGCCCTCATGGGTGGCGGCCAGACGGCGGGCGGAGGAGGTCAGACCCAGGGCTCGGCTGCCACCGCCAGCATTCAGATCGACCAGCGCACCAACAGCCTGATCATCCAAGACACGTTCGAAAACATGGAAAAGATCCGCAAGCTCATCGAGCTCATGGATACCCAGACACCCCAGGTGCTGATCGAGGCCAAGGTGGTCGAGGCGAGCGAGGAGTTCACCAAGAGCATGTCGGGCCAGCTCGGATTTTCGCGCGTGACGAGTGACGGGCGCGGAAACGGCGGAGGATTCAACGGTGCCCCCGTCACCACCGGGCTCTCCGGGACCACACTCGATGCCACCGCGCAGGGCAAGGGGGGCGTGATCGGATATTCGCCGAGCCTGGCCTTCCTTCCTACCGCCATCGATCGCCTGAATCTCTTCATCCAGATGCAGGAGACGCAGGAAAACGCCAAGGTCATCTCCTCGCCCAAGACGGTGGTGCTCAATAAAAAGACGGCCAAGATCGTCAAGGGCACTCCGACCACGATCCAGGAGAGCGTGGCGACACCCGGGGGAACCACCGTCACTCAGCGCGTGATCCAGGCCAACCTGAGCCTCGAAGTCACTCCCACGGTCACCAACGCGGGGAGCGTGCTGATGAACCTCAAGATCAGCCGTGACACCGTGTTGAACTCGCTTGTGGCTCCGCGAAGCCTCGATACCGAGGTGCTGGTCGACAGCGGAAGTACGCTGGTGATCGGCGGGATCTACTCGAGCGATGAAAACCGCAAGAGCAACGGATTCCCGTTCCTCAAGGACCTGCCGATCATCGGCTGGTTTTTTGGAGGCAAGTCGAGCACCACGAGCCGCAGCGAGCTCTTTATCTTTGTCACTCCCAAGGTGCTCGAGAGCGCCGAGAAAAACCTGATCTCCCTTCCGCAGGAAGGTGGCGACACCATTCCGCAGGATGCCGGGTAACCACCGATGCCGAGGCTGACTCCCGCAAACTTCTCGCCTGCCCTCTACGAGTACCTCCGCAAATACCAGGAGGATCCGACCTCACGTATCTTCGCACCTTTGGCCGAGGCCTACCGAAAGTCCGGCCTCGCCAAGGAGGCCGTCGAGATTGCTCGCGAAGGGCTGCGGATTCATCCCTCCTTCGTGGGGGGGAGGGTGGCACTGGCCCGGGCCCTGTTTGATCTCAGGCAGTACGAAGATGTCATGGCCGAACTGCGTTCGGTTGTACGGGATGTGCCCGACAACCTGGTGGCCCAGAGGCTCTTTGGTGACTCGGCACTCATGATGGGTCGCCCCGAAGAGGCGCTGACGGCCTTCAAGATGCTGCTCTATTTTGCACCCGCCGATGCCGAGGTGGGGCAGCTCGTGCAGGAACTCGAAAACCGCATGTACGAAGAGGGCGACACCCGGCTCCGCAAGGACATCCTGCCCACTCGGCGGCCATTGGATCCTGAGCTGTCCGGGGCAGGGGGTTTTCAGACCCGCGAGGTCTCCGAGGCCTTCTCGGGTGACCGTGTGCTGGCCCGCAAACGATGGAGATCCCAGATCGAACTGCTCCAGGGGATGCTCCAGCGGGTCGAGCGCTACCGCCATCAACATTGACTTGGCCGGGGGGCCGGTTTAGACCCTTCCCCCATGTACGCAACCAACCAGTTTCGCAAAGGCCTCAAGGTCGAGATCGAGGGCACCCCCTACGAAATCGTTGATTTCCAGCATGTTAGCCCCGGCAAGGGCCGCGCCTTCACGCGCACCAAGCTCAAGAACATGCTCAACCAGAACGTGATCGAACGCACGATCACTTCTGGCGACAAGCTCGACCGCGCCAACACCGAAGAGCGCGAAATGCAGTACCTCTACCGCGATGCCGAGGGGTACCATTTCATGAATCAGGCAAACTACGATCAGGTCGCCCTTTCGGACGAACAGCTCGGCGCGAACAAGGACTTCCTGCAGGAAAGCCTCGTCATCAAGGTCATGTACTTCAATGAGCGCCCGATCGGCATCGAACTGCCGACCTTCGTGATCCTCAAGGTCACCGAGACCACGAGCGCCTTCAAGGGCGATACCGTGGGCGGCACCAAGCCTGCCACCCTTGAGACGGGTGCTGTCATTCAGGTTCCCTTCCACATCAAGGAAGGCGATGTGCTCAAGGTCGATACGCGCGACTCGAGCTATGTCGAAAAGGCAAACAAGTAACATGGCTAGTCGCACGGCCAAGGCCAAGAAGCCGGCAAAGGCAGCGTCGTCCAAGGGCGGGAATTTTCCGCTCGGTGAAATCGAAGCCATCCTGGGTCTCATGACCGACCACGAGGTGGCCGAACTCGAATGGGAGCAGGGGGGCACGCGCCTCAAGCTCCGTTCGCGGCATGCTCCTGTCCAAGTGCAGGCACCTGTGGCCTACTCGGCTCCTGTAGTCCAGCAGGCTCCGGTGCAGGCGGCTGCAGCGACACCCCAGGCAGCTCCGGCGGCCTCGGTGGGCGAGCCCGCCAACCACAAGAAGATCCTGTCGCCTTTCGTGGGCACCTTTTATCGCAAGCCCGCACCCGAAAAGCCCAATTACGTGAATGAGGGCCAGTCGGTGAAGGTGGGTGACACCCTTTGCATCA
>CAIOHW010000290.1 GCA_903858195.1 Oligoflexia bacterium
CCATCTTCTGGATCAGCGATCCCTGTTCCTCTCCGCCTCCCGCTCCTCTGGGAAGATTCTTGTCGATCTTCCCCGAGGCCCGGCCAGACGGACCCTGGTTGGCGTACAACCCCAGTTCGGCACCCTGCTTGGGTGACTCCCCGGGCTTGGCCGCCCCTGCCAGCAACTGGGCCATGGCCATCGCGCCACCGAAGTCACTTCCTTCGGTGCCTTCGGACTCGCCCTTGCCGGCTTCGCCGACGGGCCCTCCGAGCGCTTCGACCAAGCCCTGCATCGCTGCATCCTGGGCACCCTGGGCTGTCGAATGCGAGCCTTCGCTCGCCCTCGCCCTGGTGCCGGATGTCGCCGGCATGGCTGTTGGTGTGATTTGCATCATGATTTTCCCTGCGCCTCCCTTCTACTTGGTCACTGCGTTAGTGTTGGGGACCGCTGCCTCTGCGCTGGTTGCCGAGGTCCCACCGCCGGCAAGCAACTCCATGAGCTTGACGGACCGCTTGGGGTCCATCACGTTCAGGATCTTTGAAAGTTTTGGAGTCGACATCCGACCCATCGCCTGGACAGCCAGTCGCTCGTCGTAGGTGGCGATCAACTGCGAGGCGGCCTTGGGGTTCATGGCCTCAAGCACCTCGACGATCCGGGCAACTCTCTCGTCCGACTCCTTCGTCCGGGCGCCCTGCACCTGGTCGATCTCGGAACGAATCTGCTGGATCTTCTTCAGCTCCTCCTGGGTGGCCTTTTCGCGGGCTGCAAGATCCTGCTCGCGCGCCAGCAGGGCGGCTTCCTTCTTTTCGAGCTCCTTTCGACGGTCCGCTAGGTCGCCTAGCGCGGCCCGCGGAAGGCAGCCGTCCACCGCCTCAACCGGCGTTGCAGCCGGATCGGCCACGGGCGCACCCTCTGCCTGCGACCTCGACAATGCGAGTTCATCGGTGATGCCCGCGATGCTCCGACCGCTTGGATCGACCTCACCTGTGAGCCCGAACCAGACCCCGAGAAATCCTAGAACTCCCGTCATTACGACCCAGACCCTGTTCATGCGGACTCCTCCTGGCCCATACGTGCGCTGCGCATCGTGACCATCTCATCCACCCTCTTCTGTTCCAGTTTTTGCTGTTCCTTGCGGAAAGCCTCCTGCTCCCGCTCCCTCAGTGTGGTGATCACATGGAGCTGCCTGCGAGCATGGAGGAAGAATCGAGTCGCCTTCTCGACTGCCTTCCGGGCCTTCTGAACCTGGATGGCAAGCTGTGCGATGCGGAGCTTGTTTCCCGCGATAAAATCGTCTTCGATCACGAATGCGGCGGCGCTGGTGGGCTGCTCTCCGAGCCTCTCGCGCCTCTCGAGCGAAGCCTGGAGGCCCGCCTGCAGGCCTTCGCCCTTTGCAACGAGATCCGAGAGCCTGCGGCGCGCCTCTGCGAGCGCGCGTATCGCGTCCTCTTCGTTCCGCTTCCGGACCTTTTCGACTGCCTCAAGCCGAAACTTGAACCGTTTCATCACTTACAAGTCTGATGGAACGCGAGGCCAGCCGACAGACTGAATCTTTTTCCCCGAATGGGCAAAAAAGTCGGGGCAAGAAAGTTTGGAAGATCAGGCGCCCGATTGGGATGCGGCGTCGGCTGAAAGCACAATCGCCTGCATCGAGGCCAGGGTCTGATCGAGGCTTGCACCATCGTCAATCCCCTGCCGCAGAAGCTGCTGGATCCGCTCATGAACCAGGATAGCGGTATCGATCCTGGGATTCGACCCGCGCTGGTATGCGCCCAGGTTCAAAAGATCCTCGACCTGTTGGTAGGTCG
>CAIOHW010000291.1 GCA_903858195.1 Oligoflexia bacterium
TCTGCTCGCAGATCCCAAACATCGGCGGGCCGGCAGTCTACATCTCCTTCAGCCACCTGCGCGTCACCTGCCTGCAGGAGATCTTCCGGGAGTCGGGCTACTTCACGGCGGCCTTCGAGCCCTTCAAGTTCAACTACCACAACGCAGGCGTCTTTGAGGCTGCCCACGGAATGGACAAGAACTACTGGGGCGACGATTTTCGCCGCCGTGGCGTCACTACTGCCGTGAACGAGTGGGGCGTTGCCGATCGCCCCTTTCTTGAAGAAGGCGTGAAGCTCATGAACGAGCATGTGGTCGCGAACCGAAAGCCGCTGTTCGCGCGCATCCACCCGGCCTCGACGCACTATCCACCCCGCTATGTTCCGGAGAACACGCTGCCGGCAACCCTCAAGGATCGCCTAAAGCACCACGCCGAGTACCTGGCCTACCTTTCAGGCATGAACTACGCGGACGCAGCGGCAAGAAACTTCACCCGCAAGCTCTTTGACTCCGCGATGGGCGACTCAACCCTTCTGATCATCACTTCCGACCACGGCATCTGGAAAATCCATCCCGACCAGCCACTCTCGACCGTGCAGCAGCGCGAGGCTGCGGTGCGCATCCCGCTCTTCATCACGAGTAAGAAGATGCTCACCGATCGCACGGGCGGGAAGCGCTTTGAATTTCCGGCCCATCAAGTTGACATCGCACCGACGATCGCGCAGATCGCAGGCGTGGGCGGAAAGGTGGAGTGGCTGGGAGGCGGGATCTTTTCGGGGACAGGCAGGCCGTGGGTGGCCATTCCGGGCGGCGCTCGGGCCATCGACTACCGCACGGCAAGCCGCGGCTGTTACCACTTTCCATCAGACCAAAAGATGCATTGTTTTGATTTGAGGGGCGGCGCAACCGGATTCAGAGACCCGCTCTTTGAGACCGCCCTGCCGGAAGTCAGCGAAGACCACGAAGAGACGCAATTCTTCAAGCGTGTGATCGAATCCAACCGAACCCTGATCCATTCCAATCGATTCAGGCAGTGATTGGAGGCGGTGGTCCAGCCCTGTTAGTGACGGGCTCCCAGGACCTTTTCGCGGGCCTGCGCCTGAGTGAGGCAATGCCTGCGCTCCAGTCGGGCGTGATCCATGTCGGCAGAGAGGCTTCTGGGTGTACGGCCCGAATCGAGCAAGCCCTCGGAGCGCACCCAACTGCCGTAGCACTCGCCAAAGCAGGAGTGCAGCAACAAGATCTGCGCCTTCACCCCCACGCCGTCCATGACTTCCTGCTCGCTGGCTGACATCCGACCGAGCACGATGCGCCTTTCGGAGAGGGTTCCTGCATCGACCCAGAGCTCCTGAAAGCCCGGATGTTCGATGCTCTTCTTGAAGACCCCTTCCACACGATAAACGCCGCAGAACTGGCGACTCAGATCCTGCGCGCGGGCAGGAGCGGAAGAGAGGGCACACAAAAGCACGGCCGAAAGGAAAAAGGATCGAAGCGTCGACATGGCTCACCCATTCTAGCAGGTCGGGAGCACCTTGCTCGAAAAGTGGGTGTCAAAGTATTGGCGACCCAAGCGGGCCCCTAGAGTTCGATTCGCACCGCATCGTCGAAAACCGCTGCGAAGGCATCCCGGGCCTCGCTACTCTTGGTCAGGTACACGAGGTTCATCCCGAGCTCCTTCTGGAAGCCCTGCAGCACCCGGAGGGCCCGATCCGTACGAGCCGGATCGAGCAGCACGAATGGGTCATCGAGGATGAGAAACGCATCCCTGCGGGTGTCCTCTTCGGTGAGGATCTTTTTTAGAAATGCGAGCCTTGCAGCGAAAATGAAGGCATCGCGCGTGCCCGAAGAAAGCTGACCCACGGCACTCACCCGTCCCGCGCGGTCCGTGCAGGTGGCCTCCTCGATCGAAGAAAGGCCCGAGAATCGGATCGTGCGGGCCTCACCCACGAGGGCATTGAAGTACTCCTCGATCGACTCGCCAAGAACCGCGAACTTCTGGCCCGAGTCCTGGTCGATCTCGGCGACGATTTCACGAAGCAGAACATACGAATCCATCTGCAACACGAGCGCGTCCCTGCGCGATCGCAGGGCGTGAGCCTCGCGCTCAAGCGCCACCTGCTGGCGCGCTTCGCGCTCGATCAAAATCTGGATCTCGCGATCCTGCACGGCAAGCTCGCGCTCGCTCTCCTGCAAGCGCAGCGAGACCTCCTGCCTGCGCGCACGCAGACCCGCAAGCTCGCGCTCCCAGACTTGCAACTGCTGCAGGCTTGCCGCCTCACCCTCGATCGGATCACGCAGGATCTCCAGCATCCGGTCGTCGACCGCGGCACGAAGCGCCTCAAGCGTGCCGGCGCCGAAGTGGCCCATGCTGGATGCAAGTTCGGACTCGAGCCTGTTCAGGCGCTGCCGCACCTCCGCCTGCCGCAAAAGGGCCTCTGCATAGATCCGTGAGTCGGCGATCCCGGGCGGAAGAAGGCCCGAAAGCTTCCTGGCCGAGTCGGCGCGGGTCTTCTCCGCCTCAGAAAGCTCCCGCTCAAGCCTTGCCGCATCGCTCGAAGCTGATTCAACCGACAAGCGGAGCTTTTCGATCGAAGCCTCGGCAGCTTTGCACTTCTCGATCACTCGCCTGAGGAAGTCCTGCGCCGACTCAAAACTCGAGTCCGGGCAATCCACCGACTGTCGGGCCGACTGGTTGTAGATTCGCACGAGGGTTCGAATCCTGAGTGCGGGATCATTTGCCCGAGGCTGCGAAGCCCCGAACCCCGCTCGTCGTACAAAAGTGATCACCAGGAGGACCACGCCAAGCAGCGCGGCCACACCGGCCAACCCATTCATCCCCACAGCCAGAGCCCCAAACAGAAGCGCCGCGCCCACGATGGGCATCCACACCGGGGCTCGAGCGCCCCCTCGCGCGAGGCTCTCAGAGACCAGGGCGGAGAGTTCTGCATCCGTCCGGATCGCCGCATCGCGATCAGCCCGAAGAGGCGAGAGGCCCGATTCTTCATGCTCGATGCGAACTCGAAGCTCCTGCAGCTCGGCGCGCCTGCGAGCGAGGTCCTCCTCGCGGGTGGCAAGATGGGTCTGCGCCACCCGAAGTCCTGCTTCGAGCTCGCGAATCTCACTTGAGGTCGCATCCGACAGCCCGGAGTTAAGCGCGAGCTCGCGCCCGAGTTGCTCGCGGACTCCAAGACGGTCCCTCGCCTCCTTGACGAGTCTCCGTTCGGAGAGCGTCTTTTGCAGGACCAGTCTCTGCTCAATTTCGAGCACGCGGCGATCCAGCTCCCCACGCTCTTCCGAGAGACGACCGGCCGCAGACGACAATTCGTCCTTCTTTTTCAGACGACCCGATTGTGCCGCAAGCTCGCGCCGCACACCCTCGAGCTTGATCTCGATCTCTCGGAGCTGCTTGTCGATTCGGTTCGACTCAAACAGGGGCGAGCCGTTGCCCGCCTGCGGCTTGGCACGCATGGCATCCACCCGGTCGATGATCGACTGCGGGTTCACACCGCCGGTAAACAGCCTTCCTCGAAGGGCCTCAAGCCATGACACTTCGACCGAGGCATTTCGAAGGGCGATGTCGAGCTCGCTTGCGCGCACCACGAGCAGGTCTCGAACCCAGTCATGCTCCTGTTGCATGACTTCGCCACCGTCCGAGTTGCGGGTGATCCGCACGGGTAGCGGTCCCTCGCCATACCTTGGGCGGAGTACATCGGTGTAGAGCGACTGCTTTTTTGTAAACCGAGTCGAGGCCCTCATGATCGCGTCAATCAGGGTGGTCTTTCCCGCTTCGTTTGCTCCGTGCACCACCGTGACCCGCCCCAGCCCGAAGGACTGCTGCCGAAACTTGCCGAATTCGCTGATCGTCAGCGTGAAATCGCTCACTTTCTCAGCTCCTTCTTCAAGGTCTTGAGTTGGTTGAGCATGCGGATCCAGACTTCGTGCTCACGGCCCCCCGCCTGCGGGCGGCGAGCAAGCCACGCGTCATAGATGCGCCGATAGAACGGGTTCTGAAGCAGGTCTTCGAGCGGCTCCACGCGCTTTTCGAACTCCACGCGACGGAATCGTCCCTCAAGCTTCGGAAGCACCGACTGGATCATCGCATCGAGGTTCATGTCCTCGGCAACGAGTCCCTCAAGGATGACCTTGATTCGGTCTTTCGGGCCAAAGCCCTGAATTTGGGCTTCGAGCTCGGCAGGCCAGGACGGATCGATTGCCGCTACATTGAGCCTCCGCATGACGCCGATCTCCGGGAGCTCCACGCGGGTGATGCGGATGGACTCACCCACTTCGACGAGATTGAATCCCCGCACTTCGGTCTCTTTCGAGCGCACCGGGCGGGGCGATCCCGAGTAGTGAAAATGAACTCCCGAGAGCTCAAGGCTTCCGGCCACATGAATGTGCCCGAGAAAAACGTGGCTCACACCATGATGGAGGAATATGGCCGGGTTCAGCACGCCGGCATGCTCCTCGTCGCCCTCAAACTGGTAGCCCGGAATCTCGCCATGCGCGATCGCGATGCGATGCCGGGCACTGCGGGCCCCGATTCCCCAGGCAGCAAACGACTCATAGCTCGGGGCATGGGGTACGGCGAGGATCTCGACTTCCGAGTGCACGATCAGGCTCGGGTTTGTCACAAGCCTGACTCGACTGCCGAGCTCGGCGTTTTTTAGCCGCGCAAACCGGCCAGTGAGGTCCTCGTGGTTTCCGGGAATGTAATAGATCGGAACCGGGCATCGATCGAGGATGGCCACGGCACGGGAAAGAAACCCGGAGTCCGCGTAATCCTCCTCGCGATCAAAAACGTCCCCGCAAAACAGCAGGGCATCGACCGCAAGCCGCGACGCCTGCCCCACGATGGCCTCAAGACACTCGAGGCTGTAGTCAGAGTCGTCGTTTCGAGCTGCCTTGAGGTGGAGATCACCCGTATGAAGGAATCTAGCCATGGGGATTCTGGGTGAATATCCCAACCGCCGAGGAAGGCAAACAGTAGGACTATTTCAGGCCCTGATAAGCCCAGGTCGCAGCGCTTGCCCCCGGACCCACGACCGTAAGCAGCCTGCATCCGTACTTGTCGAGGCCCTTGCGGCCGTAACGCCCGATGTACTCCTCGAACTTCTGGGCCACGGCCGTGCCGTATTTCGAGGCAATCTCATCCATCGTGTCGACCAGCGCCCGGACGTTCATCTTGGCCGCCTGCGCAAGCTCACGCTTGGCGAGATACTGAAACCCCTTCTTGAAGGCGCTCACCGCCTTGGCTGGCAGGTCACTGAACGGAATCTTGGTCCCAAGAAGGACGACACCATCGGCGAGCACTTTCAAAGAGCCCTCGGCCATGGCCTGGGCGACTCCGCCGCTCGAGCGGATGAGTTTGAGGAGCTTTCCTCCGAGCACCCGAACGGAGGGATTGGCCGCAGCCCATGAGGCAGCCTCGACGCCCGTGACGATCCCTGCTTCGATCAGGGTCGAAACGAGCTTGTTCTCAGCCTCGACCACCGTGTCTTCAGACACGATCGGAACCCCGGTGCGCTCACCGATCATGAACTTCTCGCGAAGCTTCTCGGCCTGCACATAGGCCTGACCGGCCAGTGCCCCGTACAGTCCCACATTTGCCACCGACGCCAGGGCCATTCCCTTGGGGCCCAAAAAACCGATTCCGAGGGTCAGGCCATCGTAGAGCCAGGTGAGCTTGCCCGTGGCCTCACGCACACGCTCGCGAATGTCCCCGTATCTGCAAAAGGTGACCTGATCGATGATTCCCTCCGGCGAGGCGGGATCGAATGAGTCTGAGTTGAAGACCAGCATCGACATGCGAGGGTCCTGCACGTGGTCGGCCGTGGCCGACACGATGTCATTCTGGCAGAGCTGCCGAAGAAGCTCGCGCGATTGGGCGAGGTCATTCGAGATTTGCTGAATGCCCTCGGACCCGAGGCTCCCGGTGTCGGGTGCGACCCCGCCCTGCTTGAGCGTCTCGCGGTAGTGCTGGTACTGGGCGCTCTGGGCCGGGTAGGGGTAGGTGAATTCGCCCTTTTTGGCGTTGGGGCAGGATTCGACCGGAAACGGAAGCGGGGTGATCGTCAATTGCCCTGGGCCATTCAGGGTGTCGAGCCGGGTTTGCGCCACGGCGATTCGGGCGAGCAGGAGCCCGCTTAGACGCTCGGCCACCTTGCGATGGTAGGCCTTCTGGGCTGCCACCTTGCGATCGTACTTTTCGCTCTCCCAGAGGTAGGGAATCGAGACGCCGTCGTACTGCTTCTTGGCGTTGAGCACGGCCGGGTCGTTGCACATCTTTTCGAGATCTTCAGGAGATCCGTAGCGGATTTTGGGCGCCTTCTGGAGCGCGTCTTCGCACTGCCGGGTGCTGGCTTCGAGGGCATCGAGCTTGAGCGTCTCTTCAACGCCCAGAGTGAACTGCGAAGCCTGAAAGAGCTCGTCTCGAAGATGGGCCTGGATCTTCAGAGTGCCAAGAAGCGTGTCGGGAAGTGCAGTTCCGAGCATGGATTCGAGGCGCTCGAGGCAGTCACTCCCCTGGCAAAAAGCAGCCGAGGCCGAGTCACCGCCAGCCTGGGCAGGAGCGGAGCCCAAGAGTCCAAGCAGCATCATTGAGGCAAGGATCCAGCTCATACACCCCTCATCGGAGCGCGGGGCCGATCCCCTGAGCGCCAACGAATTGGCGCAAATTCTCCGGGCAATCAGACTTCACTACTCCGATTTCGTCGCGTAGAGTCATGAATCATGTTTGCCCCCGAAACACGGATCCTTCTAGTCGATGACATGACCGAGCAGCACGACATCGCGTCTGGCGCCCTCCGGTCGCTGGGATTTAACGGCGCGCACAAGACCGCCCTGAACGGAAAACAGGCCCTTGAGATCCTGGCCCAATCGCTGAGCGCTCAGCAGCCCATTGAACTCCTGATCACCGACTGGGAGATGCCCGAAATGACAGGGCTTGAGCTCGTCAAGGCCGTGCGGGCCGAGCCCGCTTACGCGGGGCTCGCCATCGTGATGGTCACCGGCCTCTCGGCGCACGGGCAGATCTTGGAAGCCCTCCAGGCGGGGGCTAATAATTACATTGTTAAGCCGCTGACCCCCGAAGAGCTCCAGCCCAAGCTCGTCAAGACCTGGGACGTGATCCAAAAGAAGCGTAAAATCGCGAACAAACAGCCCTAGGAGCAATTTTCTTTACACTCCCGCCATGTCCGACTAAAACACTCCGCCATGAACTCAAACTCCAATTCTCTTTCAGCCCAAGCCCTTCAAACCGCCCAGCCCGCCCTCATCGCATCGATCGATGAAAAGGCGCTTCTCGACCTGCTTTCGCGCGGCACGGTGCAGAACATCCCCGCAGGCTCACAGTTCGTTCGCCAGGGCCAGACTCGCGTGAGCGGGCTCTACATGATCCTCGAGGGGATGGTGGGCCAGCTCGAGTCGACCGACGGCGGCAATCGCCACCTGACCTGTGCGATGGGCCCGGGAGAGTTTTTGGGCGAACTGAGTGAACTGGGAGAAGTGATCGAAGGACTCTCGTCCGTGACCCTCAAGGCGCACAGCGCCTGCCAGCTTGTCTACATTCCAAAGACCGAAGTCGACACTTGGCTCAATCTGCACCCGACAGAACAGGCTCAGTTCATGCGCTACCTTGCTCGCGAGCAAGGGTGGCGGCGTGAGTTTGCCTCAAATGTGATTGGAAACGCCTGAGATCATGTACCCGGACTCGACCCGTATCTTGATCGTCGATGACTCGATTGCCATGCGAAAGGCCATGCGGCGCAATCTCACCGCATTGGGCTACAGCAAGGTCGAGGAGGCCGACGACGGCAAGACGGGTTTCATGGCGCTTGAAGAAGCATCTGCCCAGAACAACCCCTTCGGGCTCGTGCTCTCGGACAGCTCCATGATGAACTGGGGAGCCATCGAGTTTTTAAAGGCCGTCCGGGCCGAGGCCAAGTACGCCAAGCTTCCGTTCATCGTACTTTCGCCCGAGGTCGAGCGCACGGCACTCCTCGAGTTTGCGCAGGCCGGAGCGAGCAACGTGATCGCAAAACCGTTTGACGAAGCCGATCTCAGAGCCAAGCTCGAACAGACCTTCAAGCACTGGCCGCCCGCGGGCTGAGACCACGCCCGGGGACCAGGCTTCAGTTTCATCTTGAGATGCCCCGGCGATCTATTCGAAGCTGGGAGCATGAAGCGTCAACTGGTTCGGAGCCTTGGCCCGGTGCTGCTCTTTTCGGTAGCTGCCTGCGGCGGCTCGCCGTTCATTCCCGACAGTGACGAAGTGGTCAACTCCGTAGGCGACCTCACGGCAAGCCTCGATGAGATGCTGGCTGCAGCGGGCCAGGAGGCTCCCCTCCTTGAAATCTTTCATAGCGAACACGAAGAAGACAACGAGCTGACCGGTCCGGAGCGCGTGTCGTGCCTGACGACGACACCCATTTCGCAACTGGCCTGCAACGCCGGCACGAAGACCTGGACCCTCGGAGGCAACTGCTCAAGCGGCCTTCGCACCGCCGTCACCGGCACCGTCGGGTTTCAGTTCTCAGCAACCGACTGCTCTCTTGCCACTACCGGTCAGTCGATCGCGCGTCAGGTCGATACGGTGATGACGGGCAAGAAGCTCGGGGTACTCACCTCCACGTCTTCGAGCTCAGGGCAGGTGCTCACGCGAACCGATGCGGGCTTTGAGTTTTTTGTGAACGACCTGCGCAGGTTTTTTGAGTGGCCTGACTACTCGACTGACCCCATGGATGTGACCACACCCACCGCTTGGGTCGTCACCGGCACGAGCCGTGCGGATCGCGTGATCGCGTCAGGCGAGATCGAGGTCGTTCATGTCAACTTTGGCTGGACCGCAAAGCTCGCCATCGTGACCCCGCTTAGGCAAGTGGCCGGCTGCAACTGCCCCACCTCGGGCAAGCTGAGCGGCGCAATCACAGGCAAAGAAACCGACGACCAATTCGAGATCGAGTTTACAGGCTGCGGCACCGCCCTCATGGGCGCGCGCGGGATTCACACCCTTAAGGTCAAGTTCGACCGCTGCGCTCCGGTCTCGTAGCGAGCCCGATCAGGACGACTTGGCTGCCTCAGCCTTGCACTTGGCCGAGTCGGCAGGTTCGCACTTGGGGCTTGCAGGCTTCTTGATCGCCGGCGGCCGCGGCGGAATGAAGATCCCGCTCGCCTGAGCCAAGCTCACTTGGGCCACACCAACCACAACAGCAGCCATCACGGCTTTGGAGATTTTCATGGGTTTGCCCTTTCCCATTAATACATGAGGTAGCTGAGGTTCACGCCCAGGGTCGTCGACTTGTCCGTATTCATGCCCGCAAGCTTGACATACGTAAACGCATCGACCGACACCCGCTCGGCTGCGGCGTAAGACACCACCGCGCCCGGGCCGCTATGCGAGTCCGAGAGCTTGGGGCCATAAGGCAGCTCATGAAACTGCGTCGGCAGCTTGGGGTCATGAAAGCAGTTGGTCCCGTCGGCTGACTGCAAGAAATGATAGTACGGGCTGAACATCAGGCGGGCCGAGACCGGCATCACCAGTCCTGCGGCACCTTCCCACTGCGAGACCCTGCCGTTGGTGCGGTAGATGTACTTGGGGTTCACATAGCCGTACACGTTACCAAACAGGTTTCGGCCCATTTCAAACCCGATCGAGCCGTGGTGCGAGCGGTCGTTGGGCGACTGAAACACCCAGGGCTCGTTCACGTTATGAGCAAGCTTGAGTTCAAAGGTTCCGGTCAGGTCAAAGCCGCGCTCTTCAGAGGTATAGATGCCGCGCTTGGCGCGAAGCGTGTAGTAGCTGATGCCCGTCGTGCGATAGATGTCCGACCCATCTGCCCTGAGGTGCCCCTTGTTGGTGAAACCCACCGAAAAGCCCACCTCGGTGCGCTCATTGATTCCGCGCGTGGCGCCCAATTCAAACTGCTGATCCTGAAAGATCTCGTCCGGCTCCGGGTTATTGATTCCGTCAGGGCGGGTGGTCGAGGGCTGGTACCAGAGCTTGTCGCTCGAGGCCTGCCCCATGTTGAAGTCAAACTTGGTCATGCCCTCCGGGAGCGTGCCTGCAAGCGCCAGGGACGACCCCGTCACTCCGAGCAACGAGCACACCAGCGATCCTGCCAGCGCGCGCCCAAAAACTACCGTCAAAAAACCAGATCCTCGTTCAGCCATCCTGTGCTCCCCCGTGCTCCAATGATCGATGTTCCATGAGTGTAAAAGATCACCCATTCAATGCCAAGCGATTCCAAATTCACTCTGAACAAGATTGACTGAAATTCGAAAGGCCCTACACTCTAAAGATCAACTTCGAGAGGGAAACGCCATGAGCTCCAAGAAATCCAAGCCACTTACAGATTCGCTCGCCGGATGGAATCGCCGCCGCTTTGTGAAGTCTCTTGGACTCGGATTTGTAGCCCTCACTGCGGGTCGACTGCTTGCCGCTTGCGGCGTGACCAACAGCATCCGCGACGGCGAAGACGAGTCGGCGGTTGAGGGTTGTGACGTCAACGCATTTTCATGCACGCTCACTCAGGACTTCAACGGCAAGACTTACAGCATTCAGATTGCTGATCCGACCAGCACGGATGAGCTTGAAACTGAGTGGCACAACCACAGCCTGACTCTTTCAACCGAGGCGCTTGATAGCGGCGCTTGGAGCGTTCAGGGCGCTTCGAGCCATGATCATTTGATTGACCTACTGACCAACAAGACGGCGATTCTTGGCTT
Organism: Oligoflexia bacterium; assembly: GCA_903858195.1. Classification (GTDB taxonomy): domain Bacteria; phylum Bdellovibrionota; class UBA1018; order UBA1018; family UBA1018; genus CAIOHW01. Next base: position 10,705 of record CAIOHW010000291.1, read on the forward strand.
GAACATCGGTGACCCGGCAGTGACCATCGTCTCTGACGAAGGCAATTCAGGACATATCCACACGTTCCTGATCTCGGTCATCGCCTAACTGAATCCACAGTCCTGATCGGAAAGCGAAGCCCTGCGCGGCCATGCCATGCAGGGCTTTTCTACGCCTTGAATACGGCGCTAGCCAAGACTCTGCTCGAGGCAAAAAAGAAACGCCGCCCAAGCAACTTGGGCGGCGTCTCAGGTTTAATCTCGCTGGTCCTGTCGTTAGGGCTCGCAGGGAGCTCCAGCGTCAAACCAGTCATTCAACATCGCCTCAGTGTAGGTGGCCTGACCCGCCGAGTCGATCTTGACGTAATTGAAGGGCGCCGCCGCGTTAGTGGGCGGCATCTGGTTTCCAGTGAAACCCGCGTAGACCGAACTGTTGTTCACACCTCGGATCTTCTCGAGCAAGCGACTATCACGCACGCCTGCGTTGGCCGTCCCGGTACCTGCGGTGCCGGTGTAGGCAGAAACACTCCAGGCCGCACCGCCACTGGAGCAGCCGCTTGCCGCTAAAGTCAGGCAGTTGGCGTGTTCATGATCCACACTGCTCGTGGCAGTTCCTTGCCGGTGAGTCGCAGCGGTGGCTCCAGTAACCGCCATCCAACCAATCGGATTGGCCTTGTTGCGGATGTTCTTGCAGTACCACTGAGTGGGGCTCGTCGCTGCATCGGCCCAAGGGCGGCCTGATTGCGAACCGGTGGGGCTGTGGCAGGTGATACAGGATTGCCCGTTGGTCTGCGACCCATCGGTTAGCGCTGTGCTCAAGAACCCCTTCACGTTATTCCAGTAGGTTCGCTCCTGGGCCGTACCAATCACAAACACCACGTCAGCAGTGCTCGAGCCGAAGTCATTCGTTGCCGTCACGGTGATCGTCCGGCCAGCAACTGGCGTCATGATCGAGCGAGCAAGCGCACCCGCCGTCACTACGCCGGTCGAAGCGTCAACCGTGAACCCAGCTGCTGTGTCGGTGGAAGAGATCGTGAAATCTACAGTCGGGTCATCCACACTCGAGACCGAAGGAGTATCGCTCACGCAGGGAGTAGCAGCGGTAGAGTCGACATCGCACTCTTCGTCGGTAGCGTACGAAACAATCGGAGCTCCCGGAGGAGGGGGCACTTCGCCACCACCACTACCACCACCGCCAGTTACTTCATCCAGGAGGTCGCTGTTGTTGGCAGAGGGATCGTTAAAGAAGTCGTAATCACCTGTGCCCAGGCAGGCTGCCAGGGTGCTCACGGCTGCGATGGCAACAAAGCCGCGTGCCGAGCGCAGGGTCCATTTTTTGTTCAAATTCTTTTTCATAAATTCCTTCCTCGGGGCTCAGAGAGAGAAAAGGGGCGTCCGATTGTCGAAACATTAAAGCTTTTCGGCAATGGACGCCCCGATACTCAGACTTACTTCTGACTTAGAATCCGTAGACGGCGGCGACCTGACCGGAGTGATCGGTCACGGAGTCAGCACCTTCTGCTGCAGTCGTGGAGCCGAACACATAGTTGGCCTTCACGCTGAGATTCTTGTCCATCATGTAGCGAACGCCAGCGGTTGCTTCCATCTGGGTGCTGCCGGCGGCGATCTGGTCCATCAGATACTGGGCGCGAACGCCTGCATCCAACTTGTCCATCACGTTGGTGTTGCCCATGACGCCGAAAGACATCTTGGCATCAGCTTCGCCAGCCTTCTGGTAGGCACCTTCGACGCCGAGGTTGAAGCCGGCGAGCTTGGTGTCTGCAGTGAGGTTGAGGTACATGGCGCTGGTGTCGTCGTTGACGGCGCGGAACCAGCCACCGAGGCCGACGTTGAAGTCGCCCGAGAGCGAGACCTTGCCGCCGAACTCAGGACGGCTGCCGATCTTGGAGCCGCCGTTGTTGTTCACACCGCTGACATAGGCCTGGGCCTTGATCGAGTCGGTGATCTTGTAGGAGCCTTCGATACCGGTGTTCGTCCGGGGCTGGGTGTAGGTGAACAGCGTGCCCTGATTGACGAAGAAGTTGTCGACGGTGTCGTTTCGCTCGAGGCCGAAGATGCCGTCGAACTGACCCATGCGCCAGCCGGCTCCGTTGGAGTAGGTGTGGCTGAAGAAGGCCTGTGCCTTGTCAAAGCCGATCAGCATGTCGTTGTTGGCAACTGCGCCCCCTGCCATCTGGAAAGGCATATCGAACTTGAAGGTCGTGTTGCCCGAGGTGTGGCCGAAGTAGATCGCGCCATCACGAATGATGCTGGGGTCGCCAGCTGCGCCACTGATCGGAAAGCCTGCATCGAGGAATCCGCCGACGGAGGTATCAGCTGCACCAGCGATCTGGGCCGAGCCGATCACTGCAACTGCGACAGCAAGGTACTGCACAAACGCACTGCTCTTGAAACGAGTCATTTGAAGTCCTTTCATGGTTTGCAAAGAAGTCTGAAGTCGTTTTTGGACGCCCGCAACAAGATTTTTCCTGTACATGCCGCAATGTATAGCGGCGCCACGCCAATCAGTTGACGGTCAGGCCTCGAGGCCGGCGAGCCAAGGCGCCGCGGCTCGCAATTCAAGCCCCGGAAGGGTCTTCTCCCGATCGCACTGCCGGACCAGTTGGATGGCCCTCACGGGGCGAATCTGTCGCTGGTAGAAGATCAACGACGGAGAAAAGCTCGAGTCACTCCACTTGGCTTCGATCAGGTCCTCGGGCTTTTGATTTCGGACGGTCAAAAAGTCGACCTCCCGCTTCTCCTTGTCGCGCACATAGTGCAGGGCCATTCGCTCGCCTTCTACATCCTCCAGATGATGGCACCGTTTGATCAGGTGGCAGGCCACCGCATTCTCAAACCGCGCCCCCGGATCGTTTCGAACCCGACCCGTATCGTAGAAATAGCACTTGGGTTCCTTGAGCAGGCTACGCGCATGGCTCTTGGTATAGGGCGTTACGAGAAAGACCACGTATAGCCGCTCAAGAATCTCGATCCAGTGTTTGACCGTATGAGGGGAAACCTCCAGATCTCGCGCGAGCGATGAGTAGGAGATCGGCGAGCCCACGCGCTCAGCAAGAAGGTCAACCAGGAGCTCAATGGAACGGATGTCGCGAACTCTTTCCAAATCCAGTAGGTCCTCGCGAAGGATTCGATCCAGATGGGAACGTCGCCAGCGGTTCACCCACGGAGCCGAGGCCTTGAGAAAGGGCTCAGGAAAAGAACCGAACTCAAGCAGGGTTTCGAGCGACTTTTCCGGATCGAGACCTGAATCCAGGAGCTCGCGAAGGCTAAGGGGGTGCAGCCGAAGGCTGAAGTGACGGCCCGCAAGCGACTCCCCGCCTTTTCGAAAGACATCCATGCGGGCTGAACCGGTCACCAGGAGGCGCGGGCGCACGCCCTCGGTGTCATAGACGCCCTTGATCCAGCGCTTCCAGCTTTTCCACTTGTGGAGTTCGTCGAAAATAACGAGCTCAGCCTTTCGGTCCCAGCTCCCCTCTCGCAAGATGAGCCGATCCGCAGGTGAGTCAAAATTCAGGTAGACTTGTTTTTGCGGATGAATCTGTCGCGACAAATAGGTCTTTCCGACCTGCCTCGGTCCGCTCAGGAGAACAATCTTGGTATCGAGATCCAAGGAAAGCTGCTCCGATATGCGACGAGATATCATCTTGAAATGGTAGCAGCAGACTGCAAAAAAGTCGTGACTATTTTGCAGTCTGCTGCAAGCCGCTCCCTAGCGTGGCGCAGGCGAGGTCGAGCGAGAAAAGCGGATCAAACACGAGCTTCTTCAGCTCCCCTCGGCAGGCACCTAGGTGGATCGGATCATTTGATGGCCGATGATTGATGGGGGATGATAGATGGCGGAGAGGGAGGGATTCGAACCCTCGTTACCCTTTCGGGTAAACACGCTTTCGAGGCGTGCGGATTCAACCACTCTCCCACCTCTCCGTACCAAAGTCTGAATTGTGAGTGGGAATTAGCCCGACCCCCAGCAAATGTCCAGCCCCCGAAAGGGGCTAGGGCCGCGAAAGGTAGATCACCTCGCCATCGAGGCTCTTGAGCTTGGATCCGACCTTGCGCATCGGCAGCACCCGGCCCTTCACCCAGTCGAGCGACCGCCCGTCCATGCCAAATCCAAAGAGGATGGGCCGTACCAGCGCCGAAATAAAGAAGTTTGAGGGCTTGAACTTGACGACCGTGTACTGCTTGCCCCCCGGAGCGGTTTCGACCCGGTCCTTGAAGACCTCAAACCCGATGGTCTCCTGCCGGTCCCAAAGCGCAAGCCGCACCGGGATGCGCTTTCCGGCCTCAATGTCAGCCCAGCCATAGGCAATCAGGGGCACGAGGCTGGGACCCACCACCCAGTTGGCCGCAAGCGGCTCCTCGCGCCGGCGCGGCTCAGGACTACCGGCAACCCACTTGGTAAACACGAGCTTGTCGCCCACCACCTCGATCAGTCCCCGCTCGCCCAGCTGGTGATGCTGGACTTCGTAAGAGGTGACCGCACCCTTTTCATTGTAACGGGTGATCTCGGTGACCGCCTCGCGACCCTCAAGGTCCTTGAAGATGGCGTGGGCCACTCCGTCACTCACCTGCATCCGGCGATCGAGGCGAAACAGAAGGTCGCGGTTCTTTCCGCTCTGGCCGCTCTGGCCGCCCAGGCTGTACACCTCACCGATGAAGCTATGGCCCTCTTTTGCCAGATCGATGGCGTGGGCGGCAGACGGGATATGAATGGCCAGGGCCAGAGCAAGCAGGAAGGGACGCATGCCGCACATTGAAAACCGATGCGGGCAGCCCGGCCACTAAAAAATGGTCAAAAGAGGCCAAAAAATAGGAAGGGCCCGTACGAACCGGTGGTCGTATAGGCCCTTCCCTGCTCCCGGGGTCTCAAGTTCCGGGTTACCCCGTTTCTTTTTTCCCTCAGTAGCTGTCCTGATCTTATTGCGAATGCCGGGCCAGCTCCACGGCCTTGGGCTTCTGCGACCCCATGGGGCGGTCGGCAAAGTCATAATGCCTGAGCTTCTCGATCGTAGCCTTGAAGCCGCTCTTGACGATGTCCGAGAGCTTTCGCGGTGCGAGGCTAAAATGGTCGCCAAAGAACATCTGCGCGTCCTGGGGACTCGGGTGAATGTAGATCGTGTCGACGTCGCGCCGGTGATGCAGCTCGCTCTCGAGAATCTCGAGGATGCGGCGCTGGTGCTCGAGCGCAATACCCTGCTCCTTGCAGTACTTTTCGACGGCGAGGATCGCCTGCCGCTGGGTCTGCTTGTTGTGGATGTAGTTGTTCACCTTCTGCTCGATCACAAGGTAGATCGATTGGATCAGAATCGACGGCAGCCCGTGCTCGGTGAGCGAACCGATTTCCTTATTGTAGTGATAGGGCTGGTGGGTGTGGCTTGCGATCACGAGGTCTGCGCCATTGTCGACGGCCACGTGGCTCGAGAGCGTGTCCCGGATCTCGCCGTCGATGTAATGCACCTGGCGGCCTTCCTTGTTCTCGATCGCATAGGGCGCATAAACAAACGGCAGGGCCGCGCTCGCCGCACAGGCGTGCGACACCTCGACATCGTTGTCGTACTGGCAGGTCAGGTCATGGGGGGGCGGCTGGTAGCGGTATTTTCCAAAAACGACCTTGCGCGAGTGGTTGAGCTGGGTGGCCACGATGAACAGGTCGGCCATGTAGTCATGGAAGCGGTTGCTTGGCAGGACCTCTTTACGCAGGAACTCCTCAAGACCCGAGGTCGAAAACAGGCCCTGCATGCCCATCAGGCCCGAGTGTAAGAGCTGTTCCCATTCGCCTTGCGCGATCTTATTGAGGAGCCGGCCCACCTGCATGAGCTGCGAGAACTGCTCGCGGGCGATGCCGGGTCGGAGCTTGAAGAGCGTCGGATAGGAGAGCCGGGGGAGCACCTTGGGGTGAACATCGGTCGGGTCGATGGGCTCGCGCCCCGTAAACGAGTTAAAGATGTTGTCGAGCGAGTAACCCGCAGCCAGGTAGCTTGAAATGATCGAGCCTGCGCTCGAGCCCACATAAGTGGAGATCTCCATGGGGCTCGGGGTGCGGGCA
>CAIOHW010000292.1 GCA_903858195.1 Oligoflexia bacterium
GCCGGGTCTGCTGCGAGTCGGTCGTCCCCAGGGCGACGAGAGCTTCGAGGTAGGAGCGTTCGTTCTTGGAGAGTCCGAGGTGGGGGCCGAGTTTGGTGAGTGACTTGTGGGAGAGTACCCGTTTGCCGGCAAGGACCAGGGGAAGGTAACCCGGAGAGAGTCCGGCTTCTCGAGCGAGGGATCGCATCGAAAAGCCGGGCTGGCTTGCCTTCCGGTAGGCAAGCCAGTCCCTGAGGAACTCGAGGTGGTCGTGATAGCTGTAAATCTCCGGAAGCTTCACGGTATCCTCTTTGCGCGATGCGCGAGTTGACGATCAGTCTTCGATTTCGCCGCCAGCCGCTTCGAGGGCGTTCTTGATGTCGTTGTTGCCGTAACCGCCGGCCACGCCATCCATTGCCGTTACGATTGCTGCTGCACCCAAGGAGAGAGTGCCGCCGCTTTCAGACGCATCGAACGAACCCTCGAACTTGATCGTGATCGTATCGGTGGAGCTGAATGAGCCGCTGTTGGTCCAGGCGACTGAGGGTGCTCCGCTGCTGTCATCGCAGTCTTCTTCGAGGTCGATCTCGATGCGCTTGTAGATTCCAGCAGGAAGTTCGAACTGGCCGATTTCAGCGCCCGGGGTCAGGGTGACGAGGCCAGGAGAGAAGTCGACATTGTCTTCTTCGAGATCCAGATCGGACGAGAGCTCGTCGTCATTGTCTTCGGCCTTGAAGCGCAGGCGCTTGATGCAGAGCTGAATCTCGCTTGCAGCGGCGTAGGCGCTCGGAATCAGAAAGTCGAGGGCCTTGCTCGCCAGCGGGGTGTCAGCGAACTTCACGGTGACGTTTTGACCCTTGGCGCAGCCCGTGAGGGCAACCATCGAGATTGTGGCCAGAAGCGGTGCGATGCGGCTGAGGAGCGGCATCCTGATTTGCTTTGCGTTCTTCATATTCATCCCCTCCTTTTGGGGTGCGTTTTACGACAACTAGATCCTGAAACCAGCATGAGGTATTTGAGCTAAAGAGTCAACAAAGGTAATCATAAAAAACCCTGTAGCCGAAAAAAATCAATATGAATCATATACTTATCTAGAAAAATTATTTTAAAATAATCAGCAGTCTTTGATTTTGTAATCACTAAAAGGCGTGCCCGAGCCTCAGGTACATCGACCTTTCGCCCCGCGAAAAGCCAAAGTCAGCGCTCCCCAGGAAGTCGTCGGTGAAGTAGCTGCCAAAGAGCGCAAAGCCCCACGAAAGCCGGGTGGGGCTTTGGGAGAGCCCGGATGCCTCTGGGGCGATCCTGCCAGCGTCGATGAACACGCCGCTTCCGATCTTAAGAGGAAAACCAAAAGGAGAGCCCGAGAGCCAGATCGAGCGCAGCTCGTTTCGAAGGCTTGCCGAGTGATTCGAGAGGTAGCGGTTCAGGGCAACGCCCCGAAAAGTGCCCAGGCTCCCGAGCCTGGCTTTTTCTTGAAGCGGGGTGTCCTCGCTTGTGCCCGTGTACCGGAGCTGCGAAGCGAGCCAAAGGCTTCTTGCCGGCAGGATCTCGAAGTACCGCCGCACATCCAAATCCAGGCGCGACCAGCCCGCAGCCGGTGCACCCCCCAGTGATGCCATGAGGTAGGAGCCCCGCGTGGGGATGAACTCCGAGTTGCGGCGCTCCCAGATCCCTTTGAGTGAGACTTGGGTGTAGGTCTGCGAGAGGGCGCCGGCCCCGAAGTCCTGCTCGTACTGGCTCTCCGTGCGCGATCCGGGGTCTGAGCGAGTGGCCACCTGTGCGGCCGAGAGCTGCAGATCGACCCCGGCAAGGCTTGGCACCCGCTTTCGGATCGCTCCGCTCAGGAGATAGGTCCGGCGGTCATAGTAGTAAAAACCCTCGGACTCGAGCGAGGAGAGGCGCACGGTGTCGGGCCCAAGGCCGTAGTAGCGCTGGTACTCGCTTTCCATGGCATAGGCATCAAAGGCCACCCTCCACCCGAGGGGATCGAGCGAGCGGTCTAGAAAAGCCTCATAAGAGAGCCAGGCGTCCCTCGGACCGAGGGTAGCGTAGGTGGCTTGCAGGGTGAGCAGGCTCTGGAAGGGCCTTGCCCCCGGAGCGGGCTCGATGCCCTCTCCATAGTCAAAGCGCTGGGAAAGCACTCCCAGGGTGTAGCCCGCATCGCTTGAAAAGTTGCTGATCGGGATCACGCCCAAGTGGATGCCGCGTCGCTCGCGTGCCAGAAGCCCGCGGGGTGCGATCAGGGCCCAGAGGGTGAAGGTCCAGGTGAGGGTCCAGACCAAGGCCAAGATCCAGGCTGGAGGGCGCCTAATGGTTGTGCCCGCAGCCGCCGCCGTGACCTTCATGTCCAGACTTGCCGTCGTTGTAGAATGGCCCGTGGCAGCCGTGCATCGTGCTCTCGCGCAGGTCGCCCTGGCCGCTCACGGCAAAGCGTGAGATCTGCCTCTTGGATTCCTTTGCTCCGCACTGGGGGCAGTCAGGGGCCGGTGTTTCGTGGGTCGAGACACGCTCTTCGAAGCGGTGGCTGCAGGAAGGGCATGCGTATTCATAGAGAGGCGCCATGCCCTTTCGAGTCTAGCATGCCCCCGGTTTCGTGTGTTACCCCCAATACAGCGACTCCGTAGCTCAGTTGGATAGAGCACGTGCCTTCTAAGCATGAGGTCGCAGGTTCGATCCCTGCCGGAGTCGCCACTTTTATGGCAAGTCGCCTCGCCGAGAAGCTCAAGACCCGCTGCCCGCGATGCCGCCTCCGGCCGACGCTCTGCCTCTGCAGTGAATTTCCTGTGATCCCCCTTCAACGGACCGAGTTGTGCCTCGTGATCCATCGGCAGGAAGGTAAATCCACGACCAACACGGGGCTTCTGGCAGTCGAGATCCTGCCGGGCTCGCGCGTGCTCTGGCGCGGTGGGCGCGAGGATCCAGCGCTCACTTCCGAGCAGCTGTTTAGCCCCGGGCTTGAGCCCCTGCTCCTGTTTCCGGGTGAGGGTGCCGAGGTGGTCGATTCAGAATGGCTTGCTCGCGAACTCCATCAAGAGCCCAAGCGGCGTTTCACGCTCATCGTGCCTGACGGCACCTGGGGACAGGCAAGCCGGGTGGGAAGGCGCGAGCCCGCGCTTGCCGGAGTGAGGCGAGTGACGCTCGCACCCGGCCCTCTGTCGGAGTACCGACTCAGGCGCGAGCATGATGACGCGTATGTTTGCACCTTTGAGGCAATTGCGAGGCTACTGGGCGTGCTCGAAGGGCCGGCTGCTCGCGCTTCGCTTGAGGAACTTTTCAGGAAGTTTGTGGGAAGGCAGCTCTGGGGTGCTGGAAAGCTCAAGGAGCAGGACGTGCCGGGTGGAATTCCGGAGGCGGCACTCAAGGAGCGTGCCGTGAGCGGCTATCCGTCCAAGTGGCCGACTCAGTCGTGAAGCATCTCGATGTGCGGAATCCAGTCTTCCATGTACTCGTCGCTGACCCGCTTGAAGCCCAGGTCTGAATAAAACTTTTCGAGATACGCCTGCGCCGAGATGCGCACAGGTACCGGTCCGAAGGCCTCTCGCACGCCGGCAAGCGCCTCGAGGGTCAGCTTGCGTCCGAGGCTCTGGCGCCTGAACTCTGGGGCAACCACCACGCGCCCGATCGAAACTTCTGGAAAGCGCACGCCGGGTCCGAGCAGGCGTGAGTAGGCAACGAGCTTGCCCTCGAGGTGCCCGGTCAGATGCAGCGCATCGAAGTCCTTTCCGTCACAGTCGGGATAGGGGCATTTTTGTTCCACGATGAAGACGCGTTCGCGCAGCCGCAGGATCTCGTAGAGGTCGGTTGTCGTGAGCTCATCGAACTTTCTGAGTCGCCATTGTGGATTCATTTCGCAGTGATCTTCGATTCGACGAGCTTCTTGAGGTTCTGGATGCCGATGTCAAAGTCGGCGGTGACCATCTTTTCGCAGTCGATCAGCAAGTTGATGATCTTTCCGAAAAACGGGATCTTTCCAGACATGGCCCAACTCAAGCGCGTTCCTGTTCCCTCTGGTGAGAGGGTGTACTCAACCTGGTTGTCTGCAGGCATGGGCTGGGTCATCGTGAGGCGGATCTGCACGCTTTGATTGGGGACCAAGTTTACGACCTCGAGTTGGCCGCTGCCGGCCTCGGAGTTTCCATCAAACGCTTCGATCTGGCCAACGCCCACTACAGGACCTGAAAAGGTGCGCTTCATGTTCGGGTCCTTTCTCTCGTAAGGCGACCACTCCACGCCAAGCTTGAGATCAGAGATGTAGGGGAAGATGGCCTCGGCTGGTGACTCGATCACGGCGCTACGCTCATACCGAAAGTGGTCCGGGCGGCTGTGGATGAATGCGATGAGGCCCGCCATGCCGATCGCTGCGATAGCGAGGATGTTCTTTCTATTCAACCTCTGCTCCTTCTGTGTGACGCGGTGCTTAAGTAAAAGGTGTCGGACACCCTAGCTCTAGCTAACATGACGCCGCAACTTATAGGGTTAGGCATGGATA
>CAIOHW010000293.1 GCA_903858195.1 Oligoflexia bacterium
TCAGTTAATCCCCTCGGCACTCAAGGTTCTGGATTTACCTGTCGAAAAGATTGGAAAGCTTGAACGCCCCAACTTTGTTGCGAAACGGTCTTTGACCAAGCCGCCAGAGTTAGAATTGTTTTCTCGATCGTAGTTCCGGGGCGTTCTCTCCAATTCTTTTGGGATTCAGTTCTGAAGATTTTAAAGGGATTAAAAGCCCTTTTGACAAGTTGGCATGGACCCGTAGCTCAGTTGGATTAGAGCGTCAGACTACGGATCTGAAGGTCCCAGGTTCGAGCCCTGGCGGGTCCGCCATTCTGATCCCCTCCCACTACAGACCACCGGGCAATGTGAAGTAGAACGTGCTTCCCCGCCCGGGTTGGCTTTCGAGTCCGATTCTGCCGTTGTGGGCCTCGATGAGACTCTTTGAGATGTAGAGGCCCAACCCCGAGCCGAGATACTGCGCGTGCTTGGCCTGCCAAAAGCGCTCAAAGATATGCCCCAGCTGCTCCTTGGGAATGCCACATCCGGTGTCGGTGATGCGAAATCGAATCTGGTTTTTGAGCTGGTCCAATTCGAGCCTGACTCGGCCACCCTCGCCGGTAAACTTGATGGCATTGCCCATGAGGTTTGCGAGGACCTGAAAAATCCGATCCCGGTCACACGAGAGGCTCTTCATGTTGGGTGGGACCGCGCTCTCGAGCTGGATCCGTTTTTCGGCTGCAGCGGGCTTGAAGGATTCAAGCACCTCTTGAGCCAGCGCACCCAGATCAACCAGCGTCTTGTGAATCATGAGGCGACCTGCCTCGATCTTGGTCACGTCGAGAAGATCCGCCGTGATCCGCCCCATTCGGTGGGTGGCACCTCGAATCTGCCCCAGCAGTCTCCGATTGCGCTCCAAGCCGTCAGGTGCGGCCAGTGTTCGATCCAGCAGGTCCAGCGAACTCGTGATCGTCGTCAGTGGATTCTTGAGCTCATGCGAGACCACTGCCACCAATTCTTCTCTGGCACTGAGGGCGGCATCGCGCTCATGCTCCAAAATCTTTCGCTCAGTGATGTCCTCGATGACGAGCAGGATCCGGGGGCCGGCTGTTGCGTTGATCACCCTGCGGGCATTGAGCAGCATGGTCTTGCGCCCGATCCTCGGAAACTCGTGCTCCACTTCGAAGCCATCGAAACTCGATTGTTCAGGCAGGATCCTCTCCAGCAGCAGGCGCAGTGCCGGGATGTTCCACTGCCCGGATCCCAGGGCGTAGATCCGTTGCCCTTCGGTCTCGGTCGGGGACGCAGCAAAGACCCGGTAGAAGGCCTGATTGGCCAGCTCTACGACCAGACGTTGGTCCAGCACGAGGATGGGTTCGCGGATCGTTTCGACGATGGAGTGAAAGAGACTCTCGTTGTCCTCATCGGACTGTGGGGCCAAAGCTCGGCTGATGGATTTTAGTTCTCTCACCACGGTTGAAACTCCCGAGCCGCGTTACGGTTTTTCCGCCGCGGATAAACCGCAGTACTGCCTCACGAACTTGAGGAGCCCGTCGAACTCGATGGGCTTCTTGACGAATGCCGATGCGCCCGGCAGTTCAGGATTCTCGGCCACCCCGGAGACGATGCACACGGGAATGGCTGCAATCGCATCTTCATGGCTCTTGGCCTGCATGAACTCCATTCCGTTCATGACGGGCATGAGCAGATCGAGCAGCACCAGGCAGGGGCGCGGCATGTTGCGAAGGACCTGCAGCCCCTCGTCGCCGTTGTTTGCGGCATAGACCCGATATCCCTCCAGTTCGAGGAGGGTCTTGAGGTTCTCCCGGATGGTTGGTTCATCCTCTACGATCAAAATGCTCTGGCATGCGGGGCGGCCAGAAGTGCCCGTGGTCTTTGTCATCAGTCAATGCGGCAATGAATCCGGCTCAAGTACCAGCAAGACCCATGCTCCGGCGGCCCCGCATCAATAGACGCACCCTATCATCTGATAGAATTGATTTATTTTACGGATCGAGAGCCCTGTGGCCCAATGGTTGTATCCATCAACATTCGTCCCAGGGAGGGAACATGTTTCGCTCAAAACTCCTCGGCTTGGCACTCCTTCTGGCCACCGCGATTGGCCAGACGGCGTATTCAGCCGAGACCTCAACTGCATCAGGCTCAATTGCATCCGGAACGACCAACCAGTTCTGGTGGCCCGAAAGACTCGACCTTGCGCCACTCAGGCAGCATGGGCTTGAGTCCAACCCCATGGGCGCAAGCTTTGACTACGCCCGCGAGTTCAAGAAACTCAATTTGAAGGCAGTCAAAAAGGACATCGAGAAGATCCTCACCACTTCGGTCGAATGGTGGCCTTCGGACTACGGCAA
>CAIOHW010000294.1 GCA_903858195.1 Oligoflexia bacterium
CAAAAAACCCAAAGGGTGCTTTACGGCCCCATGTTCCAGGTCAAGCTCACGAGGCCCGGCTGGGAGCTCTCGACACGACTGGGCTTTTTCAATTCCCTTGAAAATCTGGCCTGGTACCTGAGCGTGGGCAGGGTGCTTTGAACCGAGTTTGCCTAAATCCCCCCGATCGGGGAAAATGGAGAGATATGCTTCAAATCCGCGTGTGGGCGATGGCAGGACTGGTGGTAGTGGGGCTTGCGGGTGCATCGGCGGTGGCCGCCGAGCAGGCGCCGCTTTTGCGCTTTAAAGTGTCGCTCAGCCCCACGGGGTCGTTTGAGGCAAGAAGCAGCCGGATCCAGGGCACCGTGAGTTCGGGCGCCAAGGGGTTTGAGGCGACTGAGATTTCGCTCGAGCTCGCAACCCTCAAGACGGGAATCGAGCTTCGCGACCGGCACATGACCCAGAAGTACCTCGAGGCATCCAAGTACCCGAAGGCCGTCGTCACGAACGTGTCGGGACAGGGGGGCAAGTTCAAGGCCCAGCTCTCGCTGCATGGCAAGACCAGCCCCATCGAAGGCCGCTACGAGTACCGCGGCGGGCCTACGGGACCCAACTGGATCGAAGCCACTTTCACCACGCGTCTGAGCGACTTTGACATCGAAGAGCCCATGTACATGGGAGTCGGCGTCGAGGATGAGGTGGAGGTCACGGCGCTGGTTCCTGCGGCGCCCCTTGCAGCAGGAGCTCGCAAGTGATGAGGCTTGGCGTCTTCCTGAGCCTGGTCACAACGTTGCTCCCCACTCTCGTGGGAACAGGCTGCGGCAAGCTCAACACGATGAACTCGGTGGCATCCGACGCCCAGCTTTATGCAGGAGGCGGGACTTCGGAGTTCAGGGCCGTGCAGACGGTCGTCATCCAGAAGTGTGCGAGCTGCCATTACCACACGGAGTTTGCCTATTACTCGGAGCAGGATTTCATCGATCTGGGCTTCGTGGTCCCTCAGGATCCTCCCGGCTCATTGCTCTACTCGAGGCTCGATGGCAGCGGTGGAGTGGGTGGCATGCCCGTGGATGATGCGCTCACGGCTGCTGAACTTCAGGCGTTCGAGGACTGGATCCTCTCACTCACGCCTTAAACCCAATGTGAGGCGGGTGCCGTTCCGGGCCGCGTCGATCATCTGCATCGCAAGCTCCCAGTCGAGACCATCCGGGTCGCTTCCGGCCGTGAGCCTCCAGCTCTGAGGTGCTTCGGGGTGCGGGCCCGCGATGACCACAAGCCCCCTTCCCGAATAGGCCTGCGAGAGTGCGGGTCTGCCGTCTTCGTATCGACCGATCACTGACCAGTTGCCGGCAGAGTTCGTATCGGGAGTCGCCGGCCCGCCCCACCACAGGAGGTGGCGAGTACTGCCGTTCGCCATGGCGATGGGCACAATGTCAGCCGTAAGCGAAGTGTCGCCCCCGGGCCAGTAGGTTGAGAGCACCACTCCGGGAGCAATCGCGAGGCCGTACGAGGCCTGGGCGTCTCCCGTGGCCTCGGGCCCCACGGCGATCCAGGCGCCTGCACAGAAGCCCACATAGCCAACGCCGTTTTCTTGTACGGCACGGCGAAGGTTCAGCCTCGAGTTGTTTGAAAGGTAGCTCGTGATGGTGCCTCCCTTGCCGCCCGGCACGACGATCACGCCGTAAGAAGAGATGTCCTCGAGACTCATGGAGTTCAGTTCGGAGGAGTTGACGAGACGGTAGCTCAGCCCCTGCGATCGAATGATCTCCTCGGTGGTCTGCCAGTCGGAGGTCGAAACGCCCGTGCCGTTGTAAAGCAGCACATCCGTGCGCGCGAGCGGGTTTCCGCCGGGGTTTGTGGGATCTTTGCCCGAGACATCGGGTGGAACCGGAACCCCTGCATCACCTGCATTTTGGGCCTGACAGGCGGGAAGGGCAAACAGCGTCGAGAGTGCGAGCAGGGCAAGCCTGCCTGGGAGCGGAGGGTTCTTCATGTCCGGGGTAACGAGGCGCGGACCTGAAAGGTTTCTCAGAGGGTCATCAGATACCAGGCGGCAACGAGGGCGGTGGCGACGAAAAGAAATCTAAGAAGGGATTCTTGTCCCGCCGTGTTTCGTGTGACCCTTGGGCGTGGCCCGCGCTCCCTCACGATGCGCCTTGAGCGCTCCTCCGCTGCCACCGGAGGCAGTGTGGGCGGTTCACTGTCTACGAGCTGCACCGTGTGGATTCGAGTGAGCTCGAACTCACGGGGCCCGAGTTGGGCCTTGGGAGGTGGAGCTTTTGGCGGCTCCGGGGGGGGAGGCTCGGGTGAGAGCTCCAATACGGCGGGCGCCGTACGCTGGGTTTCGAGGATCGGCGCCTGGGTCTCGCAAGTGGGGTCCACATTTCCGACCGGCACGGCCTGGTTCTGGTGGGTGAGGATCAGCCTTTGGTTTCCGACCTTGATCACATCATTGAGGTGCACGCGCCTGCGGGCCTTGGGCTCGAGTGCAATGTGATTGATGCGGGTTCGGTTTCGAGCGCCGAGGTCCTCGATATAATGCTCATCACCCTCCACCAGGATGCGGCAATGCTGGCGGCTGACGAGCGGGTCTTCTTCGAAATTGAGGTCGGCTCGTGAACGACCGAGCACAAGGCCGTCCCTGAGCGGAATGAAGGAGCCTTTGGTTTCGTGAAAGAGATAGAGTGCGCGCACTTTTCCTGCCTCCCCATCGGGCCTGGTTCCAGACAGCAAACGTGCAGCTCTTTCAAGAATAGCAGGCTCCGGAGCCAGAGACAAAAGATTGACTCCCCGGCGTGTGTCCGATCCGACACGCAGTCGTTGTTTGAGACCTGTGCCCTCGGTAGACTAGCGCCCATGCCCTGCACCATTGGTATCCCCAAGGAAACCCTTCCCAAAGAAACCCGGGTCGCCATGACCCCCGAGATCGCCAAGAAGCTCATCGCCAAAAAGTACAAGGTGGTCATTGAGAGCGGAGCGGGCGAGAGAGCCGGCTACCCCGACTCCGAGTATCAGGCCGTGGGTGCCGAGGTCTCGCGTGACCGCACGCAGGTGCTCGGAGCCGATCTGGTCTGGAAGATTCAGCGCCCCACGTCCGAAGAAGTGGCAGCACTCAAGCAGGGCGGAGCCTTCGCTTCGCTCCTCGATCCCTTCAAGGGGGATGATCTTTTC
>CAIOHW010000295.1 GCA_903858195.1 Oligoflexia bacterium
CGCTGACGGCAAGAGACGTGGGCTTTTTTCTCAGCAAGAACATCTTGAACGGCGCGACGCTGTTTTCGATCTGCTGCTATCAGGGATTGCAGGTGCAGCAGAGTCCGCATGAAGTGCCGCAGGCCACGACTCGTGCGGTCATGCACTCGATTAGCGCTGTGGGGATCACGACGCTGATTGCGTCGGCGGTGTTTTACTTCGGTCCCATGATCCCTTGGTCGGAGGTGTTCTCGCTTGAGTGAACGGTCATCTGCGGTTTCGATCAGGACGCTTTCGCTTCGAGGTGTCTCGCTCTTGGGGAGTGACGGCGAGCTCGTGTTTGATTCGCTCTCGTGCGAGCTGCCTGTGGACTCGGTGGTCTGGCTCAGGGCCTCGAGTGGTGGCGGTAAGTCTAATCTGATGCGCTTGATTGCCGGACTCGATGAGCCCAGTGCAGGCTCTTACCTAATCAATGGCGAAGACGTCACGGCGCTCAATTTTGCCGGGTTTTCGACCTGGCAGAGACGAATCGGCTTTGGATTTGAGCTCGGCGGGCTTCTTTCCAACAAAACGATTGAGCAGAATTTGATGCTGCCGTTTTTCTACCATCGAAGTCTGACCACGCCTGAGGCTGAGGCGAGGGTTGCCGAGTACCTCGAGCGCTTCGGCCTCATGAAGGTCAAGGACCGCCGCCCGGCTGCCTGCTCGGGTGGTAACCGCAAGTCTGCAGTGCTGGCCCGCGCACTGATCACCTGGCCGGAGCTCCTACTGCTCGATCATCCGACTGCGGGGCTGGATGAGCGCGGAGTCTCCGCCCTCAGGTCGCTGATCGAACTTCACCGACGCGAGCGCGGGCTCAAGCATGTGTATATTGCGAGCGAGGACGAACGTTTTGTTCGTGGCTTGGAGGGTATTTTGAGGCTTGATCTTGCCGAGCTCCGTGGAGGAGCAAAAAAGGAGGCTGCCTGATGATCATTCCGGGAATGCCGGGGCGTGCGCTGCTTTCGGTGAAGATGAGGCTGAGGTTCAATGCGGTCGAGCGCATGGCAGGTGCTTTTATCTTGTTTGCCGGGGTGGGGATGGTGGGTTCGGGCGGGGCTGTGCTCGTGCGAAAAGGTTTTTTCGACAAGACTCTTGAGTTCAGGACCGTGATTCCTTCGAGCGAAAGCATCTACTCAGGCATGCCCGTTCTGATGTCGGGCGTTCGGGTAGGCAAGGTAACTGAGATTGATCTCGATGAGAGCGGGAGTGCCGAGGTGAACTTTGCGGTGCGAGAAAAATACGGGCCGCGAGTCAAGGCCGATAGCCGCGTATCCATCACGAGGCAGTCGCTCCTCGGTGAGAAGATTTTTGACCTTTCGGCGGGCTCCAAAACCGCGCGCCCTGCCCAGCCCGGCCAACTGATTGAGATGCGACAGGCCGGAGATGTGATGGGGGCTGTGACGGGGGCACGAGTGGGGAGCCTGCTCGATAACGTGGATCACCTACTGGTTGAGCTTGCCGAGCTTGCGCGCCAGCTTTCGCACAAGCGAAACACCGAGGCCATCATGGGAAACCTGAAACAGACGACCGATGCGCTTGCCGTGGTTTCGGACTCGTTTCCGCAGATGGGGAGGGACCTGGCGCAGCTGACTTCCCAGATCAATGTGTTGGCTGAGCAATTGGCAACCAAATCCCCCGGTGGAGACACTCGGGTGGGAGAGATCCTTCGTGAGACGAGTGTGCTGATTCAGGCGCTGCAGCGAAACTTTCTCGTCAAAGGGCATGTTACCCGGATTCGCCAAGAGGAGCAGAAGCAGCTCGCAGATCAGGCGAAGTCTCCGAGTGTGGAGTCTTCGGGCGCGCGCGCCCCGGCCTCGAACCCTTGAGTTGAGCGAGCCGTTGAGCCCATCTAAAGTTTGAGTGGCTGCCTAGAGCTTGGTCAGGGCGGAGAGGCTCTGTGGCA
>CAIOHW010000296.1 GCA_903858195.1 Oligoflexia bacterium
ATCCTCAAGTGTCACCACCGAAGGGCCGATGCGCGCCAGCTCGGTCTGTGCGAGCGCTGCGGTCCCAGAAAGGGCAGTCAGGGACAGGGCGGCAAATGACAAGGCAACCAGTGCTGAGGGGCGAAAGTTCTTGAGTATCATATGACAAGGTTACCTTTGGCCCACAGGCTTGGCAACGCTTTGCGCCGGGGTGAGGTTTCGCAAAAGGGACTCGAGCGCAAAGTAGAGGTCTTTCATTGAGCCGACCGTTTCGCGCGCCACGAAGCGGGATTCCGGGGTGAGCGAGTAGAGCTTCGGATGTCCAGAAACCAGGGCGATGGCCCTGACCGGGTCGAGCGCGCTTCCCTTTCCGGGGGTCAGGACGATCCGCTCGGGCCCGACGGTCAGGGCGTCAATTCCCAGACGCTTGAGCTGCACCTTGACTCGAATGAGCCAGAGGAGGCTTGAACCCGGAGCCGGCAGGGGCCCGAACCGATCGAGGAGTTCCGCCTCGAGGGCATCGACATCGGCATCGCTCTGGGCGGAGGAGAGCCGCCGGTACAGCGAAAGCCGCTGATGCACGTCGTGCACATAATCCTCGGGAAGGAACGACGGGAATGGCGCCTTGATCTCGGGCTCCACCTCGGGCTGCGCCGCCGGTCCGCCGCCGCTGCGGATTTCCTGAATCGCCTCTTCGAGCAACGAAAGGTACAAATCGAAGCCCACGGCCATGATGTTTCCGGATTGCTGCGGGCCCAGAAGGTCGCCGCCCCCGCGAATATCGAGGTCATGGGATGCGACATTAAAGCCGCTTCCGAGCTCGACAAAGCGCTGGATCACGTCGAGCCGCTTCTTGGCGTCTTCCGAAATCCCGGCCTCGCCGGGAATCAGCAGGTAAGCGTAACCCCGCTGCTGGCCGCGGCCCACCCGCCCGCGGATCTGGTAGAGCTGTGCCAGACCAAAGGTGTCAGCGCGGTGAATGATGATGGTGTTTGCCGAGGGAAGATCGATCCCCGACTCGATGATGCTCGTGCACACCAGGACATTGGATCTCTTCTCGTAGAACGCGCCGATGGCCTCTTCGAGCTCCCCCTCCCCCATCTGCCCGTGCGCAACCGTCACCACGGCAGCAGGGCAGAGCGACTTGACGCGACTTGCGGCCTCGAAAATGGACTCGACCCGATTGTGCAGGTAGAACACCTGGCCGCCCCTCGAAAGCTCGAACTCGATTGCGCGCTGGATGACGGCATCGTCCTGCTTGGCAACGAACGTCCGAATGGGAAGCCGGTCGACCGGCGGAGTTCGTATCAGGCTGATCTCCCGGAGTCCCGAGAGGGCCATGTGAAGCGTCCTGGGGATCGGGGTGGCAGTCAGAGTGAGCACCGGCACGTCGGTTTTCAGTGCCTTGATCTTCTCTTTGTGCTCGACGCCAAAGCGGTGCTCTTCGTCCACGATGAGAAGCCCCAGGTCGCGGAAACGGACATCGCGCGACAAGAGCCGATGCGTTCCGATGAGAATATCGACCTTCCCCTCGGCCGTGCGGGCGAGCACGGCCTTCTGCTCCTTTGAGTTTTTGAAGCGTGAAAGAGAAGCCACTTCCAGGGGCAACCCCGAGAGCCGGGATCGGAATGACTGCTCATGCTGGTGTGCGAGCAGGGTTGTCGGGACGAGTACGGCCACCTGCTTGCCCCCGGTGGCCACGCGGTAGGCCGCCCGGATGGCGACCTCGGTTTTTCCGTAGCCGACATCGCCACAAACCAGGCGGTCCATGATCTTGCCCTCGGCCAAGTCTGCCAAGACGGCATCGATCGCCGCGGCCTGGTCCGGCGTCTCTTCGTAGGCAAAGCTGGCTTCAAACTCCTCCATCACCTCGTCGCGCGGGGGAAAGCGGTGCCCCGTGCGCAACGATCGCTCGGCATAGAGCTTGACCAGATCAATGGCGAGAGTACGCACCGACTCTCGCACCTTGGCCTTGGTCTTTTGGAACTGCGCACTACCGAGGCGATCCAGCCCGACGGCGTCGGTTCCGGCGCCGTGCTTCTGGATCTGGTTTAGGCGGTAAACAGGAAGATAGAGCTTGTCTGCCCCGGCGTATTCGATCTGGAGAAAGTCCGAGGGTGCGCCCGAGTTGGAAAGTCGCACGATGCCCAGGTATCTCCCGATGCCGTGATCAACATGCACCACGGTATCGCCTGGTGATAGGTCAGCCAGCGCCTGAAGCCCGGCCCAGTCGGATGCCGCCCCCTCCTGTGAGCGGGCCCGCCGGCGTCCGGAGCGTCCGTCTCCCAGCGCCTCGGACTCGGTCAGCACCACCCAGCCCTCCGAGGCCCAGCGGAATCCGGAGCTTAATGCGTGGTGCGAGAGGCGCAGGCCTTCAGCGCCGGGCGCAAGGCCTCGGCCCTGCAGGAGATGCGCAAGGCGCTCGGATTGTCCGGGAGTGGGAGAGTCGATGAGCACACTGAGCCCCTGCTCTTTCCAGCGCTGTAGTTTCTGGATGAGCGCATCGAGCCGGCCGGTGACGGGAGCGGAGGCAAGGTCCGAGTTTGGGCGCACGGAAACGCGATGTGCCGCCGAGGGAGCGCCTTCGTCCGGCCCGCCCGAATCCGGGTCCGATCCATCGGGCGTCTCTGAAAGCTCGGCAATGGCGATTTTTTGCAGAATGAAGCCCAGCCGCTTTCGCAGCGTCGAGATGAGCGACAGGTCGTAGAGCTCAGATGGCGCCGGGATGATCGAGCCGAGTTCCGCCGCCCGAGAAAAGCCCGCCTGTTCATCCGCCCAATACTGGTCCCAGGCCTGGTCACAGCCCAGATCATCCCACTGCAGCAAGAGGGCATCTGCGGGAAGATGATCCATCAAGGTGGAGGGACGTTCTGATGCCACGCCGGCCCAGAAATCAGAGCGTTCTGGATGGCCCCCCATCGAGAGTGCCTCGAGGACGGGATCCCGTCGGCTTCGCGGGATGTCCTGCGCATCGGCAATCTCCTTGAGCCGCTCACGAACCCGGGCCCTGGAGGCGCTTGGCAGGAGCGCTTCGCGGCAGGGAGGAATTCGAAGCGAAGCACCCGGTACTGTGCCCTCGAGAGCACGCTGGGAGGAGGGATCAAATGGACGAATCCGCTCCACCTCATCATCGAAATACTCGATCCTCCAGGGACGATCCGCCCCGGGTGGGAAAACATCGAGGATCTCCCCCCTGAGCGCAAAGGTCCCGACATCTTCAACGGTATCGAGGCGCGAGTAGCCGGCATCGACGAGTCGGCGGGTCACTTCCTCCCGCGAGGGCCCGCTGCCGGAGGCCGGGATGCTCAGGGTGTGGCTCTCCAGTTCGGCGGGCGAGAGGGTCTTGAAGGCGAGGCCCGCCGGCGTGGTGAAGAGGATGGGGTGATGGCCCTTCTTTCCCGCAATCGCCGCAAGGCCTGCTGCACGCAGGTGTCGCACGCGGAGTGATGGGGCGATGGGTGAGAATGCTGGTCGCTCCCAGCCCGGCACACAGATGAGCCGAGGAGCGCGCTCGTCCCGGAGATCGGCCAGCCCCTCGCAGTCGCTCATGAGGGATGTTGCCGAATCTTCGTCCGGGCAGATCACCACGAGGGGCCGGGAAAACTCCTGCCACGCCCGGAGCACGAACCAAGCCCGCGAAGAGCCGAGAAGGCCCGACACGCGGATGGGCTCGCCGAGCGCCCGAGCGGCAGAAAAGATTTTTCCGAGAGGACTCGTGAGCATAAATTCCTGAGGAATTTACAGACCTTGACACCACCTTTCAACTTCATTAGCGTTTGCCATCTAAAGGAAACGGATATCCTTTTTTATGACGACTCTCTCGGACAGCGGCCCCCAGGGATGGGGAGCTTATGGCTCAGTCTTGGCGGCAATGGCTGTCGCCTTGGCATTGCCGCTTCTCATGTACGCCGGCGGCCGACTGATCGGCCTTTGGAGTGCGCGCAGCCCCTCAGAACAGCGGCCGACGGACCAGCAGCCGGCGCCGCATCCCCGGCAAATTGCGCCCTCAGACACCCTCAACACACGCTATTTTTCGGCAATGATGATGGCGGGTCTGATGACCATGCCCCTCTTCCTGCTTCTGCCATTTGTGGGCGGCACGCAGGCGGACCTTCAGGACTTTTCGACGCTAGCCACGCTCAGCATCAGTATTTGTGCGGGAGCGGCGCTGGTTTACGCCAATCGCAAGTCGGATCTCAAATGGAACGGTGAGACCACCCCGGAGCGAAGCGATCAGGGGGAGGGAGAATGAGTGGCGGTTGGATCTCGACGTCGCTCTCCGGAGTCTTGAGCTGGGCCAGGGCCTCATCCCTCCGGTACTTCTCGGTCAACACCGGGTGCTGCTCGGATGAGCTGCTCCAAGCCCTCGGGTGCCGATATGACATCGAACGCTTTGGGGCCCTGCCTGAGGAGGACCCGAGGTTCTCTGACCTTTTGATTGTTGCTGGTGCGATCACAAGCAAGGCCGCACCGGAGTTGCGAAAAATCTACGACCAGATGCCCGCCCCAAAATACGTGATGGCGCTCGGCTCTTGCGCCTGCTCCGGCGGCGCGTTTGGCCCGGAGAGCACAGGTGGCAACACCCTCGCCGGTATTTCATCCCTTCTGCCGGTCGATATTTTTGTGCCAGGCTGCCCCCCCAGGCCCGAGGCAGTTATGGAAGGGCTGATCCGCCTGCAGGAAAAGATCGGCGGAAGAAAGCTCATGGGCAGGCGGCCGGCCCGAAAACAGGGGCGTTTCGATCGGATCGAGACCGACGAGTGGGACATCCGATGAATACAGCCGGACTCAGGCCCGAGTCGCCACAGGCGCGCAGAACGCGATGGAGCATTGGCCCGTTCAGCCCACTCCTTCCAGGCACGTTTCTTCTTGAGCTGCTCTTGGATGGAGAAGTGGTTGAGAGCGCAAGAATTGATGCGGGCTACACATCGAGGGGCGTCGAATCCATTCTGGCAAGACACAGCTGGCGAGGAGCGATCCCGATCCTGGACAGGATTGACCCCAATGGCGCGGTCTTTTACGAGTGGGCTTACTGCCTTGCCCTCGAGGAAGTCGCCACCGTCGATGTCCCGCCACGGGCGCGTGGAATTCGAATCATACTTGCCGAGCTCACGCGGGTCTCCTGCCATCTGCTGCACCTGGCACGGGTCGCAAGGGCGGCGGGATCCGAGGCGGCCTTCCACCTCCTGACC
>CAIOHW010000297.1 GCA_903858195.1 Oligoflexia bacterium
CTCCCCGTTGGCGCCTGATGGGAACCTGCCGCAGTGATGTGGGCACCCAGCAGAACTTTTCAGGAATGGGTTACGGGAACTGTCCCGGCAACTAAAGGGTCTGGCCCCAGGCCCCGCACCCCTTCAATCAGGTGAAACACCCCGGGCCGAAGCTCCCATTGCCAGTAGCAGTGGTGGGCTCCTTCCGGCAGCAGGGGGAGCGTGTGTTCGTTGAGTTCGCCCGAGCGCGAGTGGCGGTAGAAGTGCTGCATGAGCTCTTCGGGCGAGGCTCGACCCGCGGTGGATTCGAAGGGCTCGAGCGAACTCGGGCGGATCTGGCCGGAGTACCGGTCATGAAAGCTTGCCCAGATTCGCCCCTGAAGCTGCGACGAGAGCCTTGCGGCAAAGGCCGGATACTCGCGAGGCGAGGCAAGCTCGGCCTGCCCAAGAAAGTTGCAGAACAGCACCCGGGCATCGGGCAATGAGGCGAGCAGGCGTTCGAGCTCCTTTCCGCCTCCGGCAATGAGGTCAGCCCGGTGCCAGTGGACGCTGGCTCGCGGGTGGCTGAGGCCAAAGAACCAGGGGGCGAGCGGGTCCCAGTCCACGGCATGAATCGCCCGGCCTCCCTCCTGGACCTGAGAGAGCCACCCCGGGTCGAGGCAATAGCCGCCGCTCGGAGCCACGAGTAACAAGGGTCCGGACGGACAAAACCCGGCCAGCCACCGGCCCACCGCCTTGCGGAAGGGTTGCCAGAGGCGGCTCCGGTGCCTGATCCCCCTAAAGTGATAGCGGAGACCCCCGGCTTGGTTTAGGATCGGGCTCATGAGTGCAGAGCATACCTCACACGACTCCAATCCGCCCTTCTTCCATCACCTCAAGATGCTGGCAGTCTGCATGGGAACGGCAGTCGGCTTGGCCGGAGGCATCGCCCTCACTGCCTACGTCGCCTATCAGGCAGTGATCTGGATCGGCTCGCACTGAGTCGGCATGGCCGACTCCCGCGACCCTCCTGATTCTCCCGGTTCTCCGGGTGATAAAGAAAAGCCCCTGAAGCTTCCTGCTGGAGTGGCCTCGCGCGGGCTCGAGCTCCTTAAGGTCGCCGCGCGTCTGGGCAGCAAGGCTGTCACTCAGGGCGGGGTGGATGCACGCCAGCTTGCAGCACTTGTAGAGAGCCTCTCGAAGCTCAAGGGTGCGGCGATGAAGATCGGCCAGACGATGTCGGTCGAGCTTCGAGACCTGCTTCCTCCCGAAGTGGTCGACGCGCTCTCCAGCCTTCAAGATCAGGGAACCGCACTCTCGGGTGCGCAGGTGCGCGAGATCCTCGATCGCGAGATTGACTCCTCGCGCCTCGAATCCTTTTCATCGGCCCCGCTCGCTTCAGCCAGCATCGGGCAGGTGCACGCCGCGCGCT
The DNA here is from genome assembly GCA_903858195.1 of Oligoflexia bacterium. GTDB lineage: Bacteria > Bdellovibrionota > UBA1018 > UBA1018 > UBA1018 > CAIOHW01. Next base: position 1,391 of record CAIOHW010000297.1, read on the forward strand.
ATCAGGGTCGAGACATCGTGCTCAAGGTGCAGTTTCCCGGAATTGCCCGATCGATCGATAGTGATCTGGCCGGAATGGGCGTGCTGCTCAAGGGTTTTCTGGCCATTACGGGGCGCAGGGTTCCGGTCGATTCGTTCATTGAAGAGGTCGGATCGATCTTCAAGCAGGAGACTGACTACCTGCTCGAGGCGTCTTTTCTGAAAGAGTACTCTCAGCATTTTACCCGCTGGCCAGGTTACCGGATCCCGGAAGTGATCGACGAGCTCACGACGGCGCGCGTGCTCGCGATGACGCGCGAACGGGGGCTGAAGCCCCTGGACTGGATCAAGATCAGGCAACCTTCGGCCGATGTTCGAAACCGCGTGGCCCAGCGCTTTCTCAATCTATTTGAGATCGAATTCTTTGAGCTCGGACTCGTGCAGACCGATCCCAATTTCGCAAATTTCCTGATCGATGATTCGGTCCATCGTGATGAGCCCGTGATCACGCTTTTGGATCTGGGTGCTGCCAAGCGCTTTGAGCGGCCGTTTATTGAAGAGTACCGAAAGCTCCTCAGGCTTTCAGATCCGCAATCGGGCACCAGCGATGCGGCGGTTCTCGAGCAGTGTACGAAGCTCTCGCTCATCGACCCGCGCGAGGGCCCCGAGGCCTCGATGCGGTTACTGGAGCTGCTTCGCACCTCGGCCAGGCCTTTTCAGCCTGCGCTTCAGCCTTTTGATTTTACCGACGCGCAGTACGCGCGCGACACGCGTGAGTCGGCGTTTCGGTTGGCACAGGCCTGCCGCTTTTCTCCTCCGCCACGCACGATTTTGTTTCTGCACCGGAAGCTTGGCGGGCTTTTCAACCTCGCCAAGGCGCTTGAGGCCAGACTTGATCTCAGGCCTTACTGGAATCGGATTGTGGGGGCTTGAGCTGGAGGGCCTTGAACTGACGGGTCAGGACCCGGGCTGCAACCCAGGTCGGAACCGGAAGGATCACAGCCCATGCAAGCATCCCATGCACGCCTGCCATGCCAAAATCCCGCATGAATCGCCCCGGGCTTTCCATGAACAGGTCCTTCATCACGACCAGATCGATCGAAAGGGGATCGGCCCCGGTCA
>CAIOHW010000298.1 GCA_903858195.1 Oligoflexia bacterium
CTGATGGACGCCATCGAGTGCGGCATCGTGAAGCTGCCCCGCGTGCCGGTGGCCGAAAACATCCCGGGTGACGAAATGCCGGTGTATCGCAATCTCTGGGAGAACATCCGCAAGGACATGCCCAAGAAAGGGCGTGGCAGCGGTGAGGACCTCGATCCGCTAAAACTTCCGACGAAGCTGCTGACAGCAATGGAGGCTCTCTACGGCCACTACGAGAAGACCTTCAAGCTTTGGGAGGAGAGGGGCATCAGGGTGCCGCCCTGCTTCATCATCGTCTGTCAAAACACCGCCATCTCGAAGTTGGTTTACGACTACGTCTCCGGCTTTCACCGCAAGAACGACGATGGTAGCACTACTCTGGAGAACGGCCGCCTGGCCCTTTTCCGAAACTTCGATGAGACAACCGGCAATCCCCTGCCACGTCCCAATTCCTTATTGATCGATTCCGAGCAACTCGAAGCAGGCGATGCCCTCGACGACAACTTTCGGGCCATGGCCGCGGACGAAATCGAGCGCTTCCGCCGCGAGATCGTCGAGCGTTCCGGCGATCTGCGATCCGGTCAGGACATCACCGACCAGGAGTTGTTGCGCGAAGTGATGAACACCGTTGGCAAACCAGGGCAACTCGGGGCCGGCATCCGCTGCGTCGTTTCGGTGTCGATGCTCACTGAAGGTTGGGATGCCAACAATGTCACCCACATCCTCGGCATCCGCGCCTTTGGCACCCAACTCCTGTGCGAGCAGGTCATCGGCCGCGCTCTGCGCCGGCAGTCCTACGAGCTGAACGATGAGAAACTGTTCGACCCAGAATACGCCGACATCTTCGGCGTCCCGTTTGATTTCACAGCCAAGCCTGTGGTCGCGCCACCCAAGCCTCCGGTAGACACCGTCCAGGTAAAGGCTGTCAGGCCGGACCGGGATCACCTGGAAATCCGATTCCCACGCGTCGAGGGCTACCGGGTCGAACTTCCCGAGGAGAGGCTCACGGCCAAATTCAACGCTGACTCCGTCCTTGAACTGACTCCAGACCTCGTCGGTCCCTCCATCACCCGAAATTCGGGCATCATCGGACAGGGCGTGGACATGAACCTGGAACACCTAGGAGACATGCGGCCGTCGACGCTGCTTTTCCACGTCACCCAAAGGCTGCTCTACACCAAGTGGCGTGATCCCGGCGAGGAACCTCGCCTCCACCTGTTCGGCCAGTTGAAGCGCATCACCAAGCAGTGGCTCGACACCTGCCTCGTCTGCAAAGGCGACACGTATCCGGCGCTGCTCATGTATCAGGAGCTGGCCGACATGGCTTGCAACCGCATTACGGCTGGCATCACCAATGCCTTGGAGGGCCAGCGACCCATCAAGGCCTTGCTGGATCCTTACAATCCGGTCGGCTCGACCCAGCACGTCCGCTTCAACACTTCCCGACCAGATCGTTGGGAAACCTCGGGGCCACCTTCTAAAAATCACGTCAACTGGGTCATCTACGACAGTGACTGGGAGAGCGAGTTCTGCCGGGTTGCCGAATCGCATCTCAAGGTCGTGGCCTACACCAAAAATCACAATCTCGGACTCGAAGTACCTTACCGTTACGGCTCCGAGACCCGTAAGTATCGGCCTGACTTCATCGTCCTGATCGACGACGCCCATCCGCCGCACCCTGACGGTTCACCTGACTTGCTGCACCTCGTCATCGAGATCAAGGGCTACCGGCGCGAGGATGCTAAGGAGAAGAAGTCCACCATTGAGACCTACTGGGTTCCTGGTGTGAACAATCTCAACACCTACGGCCGTTGGGCCTTTGCCGAGTTTACCGAGGTTTACCAGATC
>CAIOHW010000299.1 GCA_903858195.1 Oligoflexia bacterium
CGCACATGGGTGTCGAGCTCAGGTACAACGAACTCGAAAAAACCTGGGACTGCCCGGGTCACGGTTCGCGTTTTGACCTTGAGGGTCGCGTGATCTGCGGCCCTGCGCACTGCAGCCTGCAAGCTCTCGAAAAGGATGTTGCCGCCTAGCAGTTCCGGCGATTCAGACGATCCCGACCACCTGCGCGATCCACGATACGGCGTTGTCACCGTTTTCGCGCCGCTCGTACTCCCCGGTGCCTTCGCCGTTCTCGTCCTCGGTCTCCCAGTAGACGGCCGTGTCGCTGAAGCCCGCCTCCAAAAGCAGGTCCTTCACTTCAGGGATGGTCCAGAGGCGCCAGTCGTACTCAAAGGCTCCTTCCATGCGGCGTCCGTCGACATGGAAGTGGATCGCGTACTTCACGTCATGCGTGATGGGGTCAAACGAGAGCTGGTCCCACACATAGGTGAATCGCCGCTTCTTGCCTGCGGAGGTGACGTATACGGGCTTCCACTCGCGCATGGTCTGGATCATCCCGGAGCCACCGGCCATCTCGAGGATGAAAAGGCCACCGGAGTTGATCGAAGCACGGGCCTTTTTGAAGTACTTCAGCAGGAGTGCACGCTGCTTAAAGATGTAGAACGAGAAGTTTGCAGCAACAATGAGGTCATGCCGGGGCTTGGATACCGAAATCACATCGCGCCGCACGGCACTGACCCTGCGACGCTCACCGGCAGAGAGCTTTGAAAAATGATGCCTCCGCCCGTAGGCAAGCGGCACCGGGTCGAGGTCAAATCCAAGCGCCGTGTGGGCCGGATGCGAGCGCACCCATTGGCAGGAGATGAGCGAAGTGCCGCAAAAGTCCTCTCGAAGGCTCTTGAGGTGCCGCCCGGGAGCGAGGTCGGCTGCGATCTGCGCAACGAGCTCCACATGGGCTTCAGGACTCTGGACCGATTTTTCGTACAAAAAATATTTATTGGGCTTCCACACGCCTGCGGTGCTTACCAGATCAACGGTTTCTGAACCAGCTCATCACGAGCATCATGAGTGAGAACAGGGCACTCAAGATCAGCGAAGACGTGAGCGGAAAGTAGAATTTGAAGTTCTGCTTCTCGACCGAGAGGTCGCCGGGAAGCCTGCCGATGGGGGGGAGCTTGCCGCCAAACGCCCAGAAAACACCCACGAAGACCAGACCGAGGCCCACCCCAATCAGGAATTTCGCGCCTCCTCCCATCTGGTCATTCATGCGCGGTACTCCAATCCCACGATCTCAAGCTCCTCTTCGCCGCGGGGCGTCCGCAATGTCACGACATCGCCCACCCGCGAGTTGAACACCGCCCTGGCCAGTGGCGAGATCCAGCTGATCACGCCGCGCGAAGGCTCGGCCTCATCGATTCCGACGATGCGATAAGTGCGTCGCGCCCCTTCCTCGTCCAAGACCGTGACGGTCGCACCAAAAAGCACGCGCTCGGACTTCTGGGACGCCGGATCCACCACTTCGGCGTTGTCGAGCCTGCGCTGCAGAAAGCGGATGCGCCGATCGATCTCGCGAAGCCTGCGCTTGCCGTAAATGTAATCTCCGTTCTCAGAGCGATCCCCGTTCGAGGCTGCCCAGGAGACAGTCCTGACGACCTCGGGGCGCTGCTGATGCAGGAGGTCCTTGAGCTCCGAGCGAAGCTTCTCGGCGCCGGCAGGGGTCATGTAGTTGCGCGTGCCCCGCGGGAGCTGGGCATCGGCCTCAGCATCCGCCTGGTCATCCTGCAGCGAATCGGACTGATTGCTGTCTTCTTTGGTAAAGGCCTTACTCATGCTTATGAAATCTTTCGATTTTTTAGATGCCGCCCGGACTTACGCGCCGCATAAAAATTCATTGTCTCCGACCCCGATTATAAGGTAAAGCTCCGGCAATTTAACTCATGAATTTTGCTCTCATTTGACCAAGGAGTCAGCGTCGGATGCGCCTCAGAGAATGGGTGATCTTGTCAGGAACCGCCAGCCGTCCGCTGGCCCAGAAGATCTGCGAAAAGCTCGGAAAGCCGCTCGGCCGGTGTGACATCCGCCGCTTCAGCGACGGAGAGATCTTCATCGAGATCGGTGAGAACGTCCGCGGACGCGATGTCTATGTCATCCAGAGCACGGCCCGTCCGGTCAACGACTCGCTCATGGAACTGCTGATCATGATCGACGCCCTGAAGCGCGCAAGCGCCAAGGAGATCACCGCAGTCATCCCCTACTACGGTTACGCCCGACAGGACCGCAAGGTCGCCCCACGCACCCCGATCAGCGCCAAGCTCACCGCCGACCTGCTCACGGCGGCAGGAGCCACGCGTGTGGTTTCGATGGAGCTGCACGCCGGCCAGATCCAAGGATTCTTTGATATTCCCTTCGACAACCTCTTTGCCTCGCCGGTCATGCTGGAGCACCTGCGCAAGGAGCTCGCTCCAGTGAGCGATCGCCTCGTCATGGTGAGCCCGGACGCAGGCGGCGTGGAGCGGGCCCGGTACTACGCCAAACACCTCGACGCCACGGTCGCGGTGATCGACAAGCGCCGCACCGGACCCAACGTCGCCAAGGCCATGAACATCATCGGCGACGTCAAGGGCAAGGTCGCCGTCATCCTCGATGACATGATCGATACGGCTGGCACGCTCACCGAGGCCGCCGGCGCCGTGATCGACCATGGCGCAACCGACGTCTATGCGGCCGCCACCCACGGGGTGCTCTCGGGCCCCGCCATCGAACGCATCAATACAAGCAAGATCCGGCAGGTGCTCGTCACCGACACGATCCCCCTTCCCGAGGCGGCAAAGAGCTCGCAAAAAATCCGGCAGCTCTCGATTGCAGACCTCCTGGCCGAAGCGATTCACCGCATCCACAACTACGACAGCGTGAGCAGCCTGTTCATCTGACAGTGGAGACCCCATGAAACTGGTCGTCGGCCTCGGCAATCCGGGCCCAAAATACGAGCTCACGCGCCACAACGTGGGCTTCCTTGCCATTGACCGCCTTGCCGAAAAGCTGGGCGCGCAGGGACCGGTGCAGAAATTCCAGGGTGATTTCTACACAGCCAAGCTTAACGGCGAGCCCGTGGCGCTTCTCAAGCCCCAGACCTTCATGAACCTTTCAGGCAGGTCGGTTGCGGCGGCGGCCACCTTCTACAAGCTTGAACCCACCGACATCATCGTGATTCACGACGAGCTGGATCTTGCGCCCATGGCGCTTCGCCTCAAGACGGGCGGAGGCCCGGGGGGACACAACGGCCTCAAGTCGATCGACGAGTCACTGGGTTCGGGCCGGTCGGGCTACCACCGGATTCGGGTCGGCATCGGCCAGCGGCTGCTTCCGACCGGGCGGCGGGTGCCGGCCGAGCAGTATGTGCTCGAGCCGTATGGTGACGACGAGCTCAAGGCGCTCGATCCGCTTTTGGGCGAGGTCGCCGATGCGGTGAGTTTGATCTTGCGGGGCGAGATGACTCGCGCCATGAATCTCTACAACAAAAAAGGGTGAACCATGGGCTTTAGCTGCGGAATCGTTGGGCTTCCCAACGTGGGCAAATCAACGATCTTCAACGCGCTCACTTCGGCCAAGGCCGAGGCGGCAAACTACCCGTTCTGCACGATCGACCCGAACACCGGCATCGTCAAAGTCCCCGACCCGAGACTGCAGCAGATTGCTCAGTACATTCCACCCAACAAGCTCGTGCCCGCGAACATGACCTTTGTCGACATCGCAGGCCTCGTGAAGGGCGCCTCCAAGGGCGAGGGGCTTGGAAACCAGTTTCTCGGCCACATTCGTGAGACCAATGCCGTGGCGCATGTGGTGCGCTGCTTTTCAGACCCAAACGTGGTGCACGTAGATGGCTCGGTCGATCCGCTTCGTGACATCGCAGTGATCGACACCGAGCTGATGCTTGCCGACCTCGACACGGTCACCAAGCGCTACAATATCCTCGAAAAGACCGCCAAGGCGGGAA
>CAIOHW010000300.1 GCA_903858195.1 Oligoflexia bacterium
ATGCTCCACGCGTGCGACCGAATCTCGAATTCCAGAGCCAGTCATAGCCAAACCACGAGACCACGAGGAGGCCCAGGCCAAGAGCCGATGCCTTGCCGATCGTGATGGAGGAGACGGCGGGATCCAGCAGGTAGACGCCACCCGTGAGGTAGTAGAGGTTCACCAGCAGGACGAGACCCGTTAGGACGGTGAACATCGCCTCCCACTTGAACCAGTGCAGGGTCTTGGGCATCTCGCCTGGGCGGATCTTTCGCTTCTGCACTTCATAGAAGCCTCCGCTGTGCACCATCCAGAGCGAGCCTTCGACGCGCTCATCGGGTTTTTCGGGGGCCTCGAGGCTTGCATCGAGCCACATGAAGTAGAACGAACTGCCGATCCACGAGATGCCGGCGACGAGATGAACCCACCTGAGCGATAGGCTCAGCCACTCTTGAAGGTGTGAAAGCATGGGCGCCGTTTTCCTCTAGAAGGCGCGATTTTTCTAGGACAAATCAGCCCGAATAACGCGCAAAGTCATCGGGTGTGTTGAGGTTGGCGAGCACCCGAGGGTCTTCGACCTCCACCCGAGCGACCCGGCTCGAGGGCAGTTGATGGATCTGGTGATCGAGCCTCGCCTCGGGCTCAAGCGGCGAAAGCTCCAAAAGGCGCCCAGCAAAGGCCCGAGAGAGCCGCACCGGATGCCCCCCCTTGCCTTGGTGGACCGGAAGTGCGGCGTCTGCCCCACGGCTTCGGGCCTCCTGCTCCAAGACCTTCCAAACCTCCGGCGCCGGACAGGGCACATCCACCGGAAGCACCCACGCGGCCACCGCTCCCGCATCGAGTGACCCCAGGCCGCTCTGAAGCGAAGAAAAGGGCCCGCGCTCGGGATCAGGATTCACAGCAATCGTCACTCCGCGGCCCCGGAGCACGGGCTCATACGCCTCTTGATGGTGCCCCAGGACAACAATGATCTTCGAAATGCCGGCCCGCCTGAGTGCCTCGATCTGGCACTCGACCCAGGGCCTGCCCCCCACCTCGATCAGGCCCTTGGGCATGCCTGCCCGCGAGGACTTGCCGGCGGCAAGCAGGATAACGGTGTGGGTTTGATCAGAGCTTTCCATAGTGGATCCCCAAGAGTTCGGCAGCAAGGCTGATGGCAATCTCCTGAGGAGCCTTGCCTCCGATTTCGATGCCGATAGGAGATCTGACCCGCTCCAGTGCGGCCTCGGGTAGGCCTCTTTGGGTCAAGCGTTGCTTGAACCTCTCCCACTTGGCATGGCTTCCGATTAAACCGAGGTAACGGGTGGGGCGCTCCTGGCGCAGGATGTCTTCGAGGATCTTTTCGTCGAGATCATGTCGAAAAGTCAGGATCGCCACATAAGTACGGTCCGAGTCAAAGCGGGCGCTCGAGACAAACTCGTCCCACTCGCACTCATGCTTCACCACGCCGGCAGGAAGCTCGGGCGCCTGCACCCACTCCGCGCGCTCGTCGATGAGATGGACGGTAAAAGGCGTTCCGTCGAGTGTGCGCGCAATGGCCTGGCCCACGTGCCCTGCGCCAAAGAGATAGAGTCTTGGCCCGGTATTCAGGATCTCAAAAAACAGGTCCACCACTCCGCCGCAGCACTGACCGGTCTTGGCGCCCAGCGGATAGCGAATCGTCTTCGATTCGCGCGACAAAATGAGCCTTCTTGCCTCTTCGATCGCAAGCTGCTCGAGATTTCCGCCACCGATCGTGCCAAAAAATCGCCCATCTTCGAGGACGAGCATCTTCGCCCCCGCATCGCGAGGAGCCGAGCCCGAGCCCCCCGTGACGGTCACAAGCGCTGC
>CAIOHW010000301.1 GCA_903858195.1 Oligoflexia bacterium
GCTCCGAATCGGAGTGTTGCTTTCTGAAAAATGTGAACTTGGAGAAGCGCGCAAGGCCTTTGAACGGGCACTCGAGGCTGCGCGAGCCGTTTCGGACATGCGGCTCGCGATGGAAGCGATATCAGGACTTCTGCGCTTGGCGGGCGAGGCGCTGGATATGGAGCGCATCGAGCGTCTCGAGCAGGAGCTCGATGAATGGATGCGACGGCATCCGGATGATATTCCTTCGATGGCCTGGCACTGCAAGGGCGCTGTGGCTCGCCATCAGGAACGCACCTCTACGGCTCAGCATTGTTTTTTGATGGCGTTACGCTCCATCCGCGAGGAGCCGGAAGGGTTGCCGGGGATTGAGCCCGGTGATCGACTCTGGGTCTCGCGCGAGGAGAAAATGGCCCGGGCCTACCTGCCCCTCGCCGCGGTTCAAAACCGGCGCGGCAATGTGGAGCGGGCGCGTCGCATGGCGGGCGCACTTCTCAGACGCTACGGCTCCAAAGAGTTTCGTTCGATTCCGGGAGTTCTCTTTCTGCTCATGGGGCGGATGGATGAATCAGCTCAGCGGCTTGAGAGTGCGATGGCATGGTACCGCAAGGCCCATGCTGCTTTTCTGGCCGAGCACAATTGGTACTTTTCCTTGTCCGTGCTGTTTGCTTACGCCCGCATTGCCCGATTGCAGCGGAATTACAGTCAGGCGCTCTGGCACCTTGAGCTCGTGGAGAATGCTTGCCGGGGGCCTGAGTTCGGCATGCTCAAGCGTGAGATCTCGCTGGAGCGCAAGCGTCTCGAAGGCGACCAGGTGGATCTGCTGATCGACTCCCGCAAGGGTCTCATCAAGACCCGTGAGACCGGCGAAGCACTATCACTCAAGAAACAGTATGTCCTGCTGCACATCTTGGAGGCGCTGGCGGACGCCCATGCCCGCCCTGGGGATGATTCAGGCCGCGGGCTCTCCAAGTCCGAGCTGATTGAAAAGGTCTGGGGCGAGGCCTATCGGCCTCAGGCGCATGACAACAAACTTTATTATAATATCAACCGCCTGCGGAAACTGATCGAGCAAGACATGCGCGAGCCAGTCTACGTGCAGAATTGGCGGGAAGGTTACCGTTTGGGGCCGGAGCTTCGCGTGCGGTGGGTGCGTGAGGAGTCGGGAAATTGGGGGAAGGCATGATGAGCAAGAGAGTGTGTGGATCGAGACTGTGGCTTGGAATGGTGGCACTGGTGCTCGGGCTTCCGAGTGGAGTGCTGGCTGACGTGGGACCGCGGGGGGGGCCTGGTGATGTGCCGACTCCTTTCATCACGGATCACAAGCTCGAACTTGCCGAGGGGGAGACTTACGACCTGATCGGGCGCTTTGTCGTGCGAGAAGGGAATCTCTGGTTCCATGTGGATCTGACTGAGCAGCCTTGGCTGGCCAATCAGAAGCGCAAGGAGTTCCCGTACTACCGCGTGAGCGGGACTCGCGTGGACCTCGAGCCGCTCGTGGTCCGGGCTGAGAAAGTCCGCACCAAAGTGAAGGCAGATGGCCTGATACTCGATCGCAGCCAGGGACCTCTCTATCGGATCGGACTCGAAGTGCTCGAGCAGCCGGTGCTTCCGAGTTCTGCGGGGGTGTTTCCGGGCGCAGGAGGTTGTTCCTGCTCATGCGCGGTCCCGGCAAATCCGGTCATGCAGGGGAACGCTGCTCGCCGTTGATCCCTTCAGGTGACCACGCCCTCAGCCAATAAGAGGCAGGGGGCCGGTCTCCTCGGGTGGGGTCCAGTTGAGGTGCCGCCGGAGCATCTGCCCGGTGATCGAGGCCTCGGTCATCATGACCTGCTCGGGGGTGCCTTCTGCCACGACGTAACCGCCGTGCTTGCCGCCGCCCGGACCGATGTCGATGATCCAGTCGGCCTGGGCGATCACATCGAGATGGTGTTCGATCACAATGACGCTCTGGCGGGAATCCACGAGGTCGTGCAGTACGTCCATGAGCTTTCTCACGTCCTCCATGTGGAGGCCGGTGGTGGGTTCGTCAAAGATATAGAGTAGATTGTCCGCGCTCCGGTCGTCCAGAGTGGCTGCAATCTTGAGTCGCTGGGATTCCCCGCCCGAAAGGGTCGTGGCGCTCTGTCCAAGCAGCAGGTAGCCCAGGCCCACCTCGCGCAGGAGGTTGAGTTTTCGCACGAGGATCGAGTTTTCGCGGAAAAGCTCGTAGGCCTCGTTGATGGTCATGTGCAGGAGTTCGTGGACGTTCTTGTTGCGGTAGGTGAC
>CAIOHW010000302.1 GCA_903858195.1 Oligoflexia bacterium
GGACCGGGAAGACCGGTGCCCGAGACCCACGGCACCTTCAGGGGCCACGACGGACTCGAACTTTTTTACGCCACTGAAGGCGAAGGCGAGCCGCTCATCTTCTGTTACGGGCTCGTGTGCTCTAGCCTTCACTGGACCTACCAGATCGACCACTTCCGAAACTCGCATCAGGCCATCTGGTTTGATTACCGAGGACACCACAACTCGCGCACACCCGATGATCTCTCGACGATCACGATCCCGAACTTTGCTGCTGACCTGAACAAACTCTTTGATCACCTCAAGATCGACCGCGCCACGCTGATCGGCCACAGCATGGGCGTGAGCGTTGCGCTTGAGTTTGCACATCGCTACCCCGAAAGGACCAAGGCGCTGGTACTTGCCAACGGAACCGCGCAGCGCCCGCTTGAGACCTTGCTCTACAACGCAAATCTTTTACCGGGAGGCTTTGAGCTTCTGTGCCGCCTCTACGAGGCCTCACCCAGGCTCTTCGCAAAGGTCTGGAACCTCCAGAAGGGAAACCCCATCGCACGAGCCGTGGTGAGGCTAGCCGGGTTCAATCCCCACCTCGCTGCCCGCGAGGATGTCGAAAGGTACGTTTCGCAGGTCGAGGAGATGGATCCCGGCATCTTCCTGCAGGTACTCAGGCACTACCAATCGTACGACGCAAGCTCCTGGCTCCACACCGTCCAAGCGCCCACCCTCATCCTCGCAGGGGACGAGGATCTCGTGACCCCGCCATTCCAGCAGCGACTCATGCACCAGCTGATCGAGGGCTCAAGGTACCTGGAGATCCGCCACGGCAGCCACTGCCCCCAGATGGACCAGCCTGACCTGATCAGCGCAAAGATCGAGTCATTTCTAAGCGAACTCTCGTAGACGCGCTGGCCTAGACCGAGAGCGTCCAGTCGGCCCACGGAAAGCGCCAGTCAATCCAGTCGGAGGCCGAAACGCCGCGAGACTCAATCAGGCGCTTGAAGGCCCCCATGCACGTCCTGCCGCGACAGCTTCCCTCACCCACGCGGCAGGCCTGGCGAATCGAAGAGGGCGAACGAAGTTTTCCCTCGGAGATCTTCTGCTCGACATCAGACACCGAAACGCCGCTGCAGGGACACAGAATACCCTCATCAGACGACACCTGGGGTCGATCCAACAGCTGGATCGACATCCCCCGGTGCACCTGTGTGCGGCAGGCAAGCTTCTTGACGCCGTCGACGCGAATCTCGCAACGCCTGCAGCTCCCGTCGCGGCAAAGCAGGCGATCATCGCCGCGTGCGTAGCCCGTCTCAAAGAGCGCAAGCGCCAGCGGCTGGCCCATCCGGAGCATGCGCTTCTCGCCCTGCAGCTGGACCTCGACCTTGCTGGCTGCGGTCTGCTCGGCCCTGAGCACCCACTCATCTTCGAGCTGGCCGGGAGCCTTGCGCACGCCACGCGCCTCCGAGCCGAGATGCGAGGGCAGCTCCAGCTTGATCCACTCCCCAGCCGAGAGCACCTTGGCAGCACCGAGCACCTTGCCCTGGCGGTTGGTGACCTGCACGAGCTCCTTCTCGCGTACCTGAAGACCCACTGGTTTCGATAGCGTCAGCTGGATGGCCGAGACGCTCTCGCGCTCCTGGATCATGATCGGCACCTGCGCGGGACAGGCAGAGATGCACTTGCCGCAACCGGTGCAGGCCGATTCGTTCAGGAAAGTACCTTTTTGACGGGAGATCGCGATGGCATCCTCAGGGCATGCCGACTGACAGAGATTGCATTCGATTTCCTCGATGCACTCGATCGAGGCCACCGTCCTGGTCGCTTGCTCCACGCGCGGCAAGCCCGGAAAACTGCGCATGCGATTCAGCATGTCGGCAGAACTCCATTTTCCCTCATGTGCCCAATCCAGTGGCGAGTCCAGGTAGCGCAAGGCCCGCTTCAGCCGCTGCCGCGCGCTGCGCTGGATCTCCTCGAGCTGCTCGCGAAATTCGCGGCTCGAAGCTCGATCAGCTCCCACCCCGAGCGCTTTGATGATGCGCACGGCAAGCAGTCTTCCGCGCTCCTCCTCGAGCACCCAGCCCTGCGGATCTTCCTGCTGGGTCATCCCACCGGATTGCTCGAGCTCAAAAAGGCAGCTCCCGGGCGGAAACTCACGAATTCCGTCAGAGCGCGAAAAAGGGCCTGCCGAAACCACCCAGGCAACCTCGAGCACACGAACA
>CAIOHW010000303.1 GCA_903858195.1 Oligoflexia bacterium
CACCCTGCATCTGGCCGAGGTCGTCTCATGGATCCTGGCTGCCGGCACCGCATTTGGTCTGCTCTTGGGTACGGGGCTCGGTCGGGTGCTTGCGTGGAGCTACCAGCACTTCTTTCGGTTTCCGTCGCTGGAGTACCGTCCAAGCACGCTGGGCCTCGCCCTGGGCCTGGCGGCCGGGATGATTCCGGGCCTGCTCGGCTCGGCCGGAGGCCTTCGCCGCATCTTCCGCCTGCAGCCGGCCGAAGCCATGCGCCCGCTCTCTCCGCCTGAATTCCGGGGTCGCATCGGGTCCGAGCGCTTTTCGATCCCGCTTCGCATGGCGTGGCGAAACCTCTTTCTTCGGCGCATGCGGCTTGCCATAGCCGTGGCGGGGATCGCAGCCGGGATTTCGATCGTGGTGCTCTCCGGGTCGTGGAACGACATCCTGCAGCACCTGATCCAGGTCGAGTTCTCGCGCTCCGAGCGCGAGGATATCAGCGCATTTTTGGTTGAGCCCCGACCTGTCTCGATGCTGGGAGGGATCCGAGCCCTCCCCGGAGTGCTGTCAGTGCAGGGAAATCGATTCGCTCCCGCACGCCTGAGCTTTCGACAAAACGAGCGCGATGTCGCCGTCCTCGGTTGGTCCGAGTCCAGGCCAAAGGCGGCAAGCCACAGGAGACGGATCGGACTCGATCTTCGCGAGGAGCGACTGCCCGTCTCCGGGCTCCTGCTTCCTTCGACATTGGCGAGACTCTGGGGAGTGCGGGTGGGGGATTGGGTGAGGCTCGAGTTTCGTGAGGGATCCATGCCAGTGCGATCCATGCAGGTCGAGGGATTCTCGGAGTCGCGCATGGGCAATGTGATCCACCTTCCCGAAGAGCGGCTCTCGAGGATCCTCGACGAGTCCCCGAGCGTGAGTCTGGTGACGCTTCAGGCCGAGTCCGGGCGATGGGACGAAATCCAGCGCAGCCTTGAGGACATGCCGGGTCTTGCCGGAGCCTCAATCAAGCGCTGGAGGCTCGAAGGATTCATGCGCACGGTGGGTCGGGTGATCCGAGTGTCGACGCTTGTTCTCGGAAGTTTTGCCTTCATCATCGCAGGCGGGGTGGTTTTCAACCTGGTGCGGGTCGGTTTTTCTGAACGAAGCTGGGAGATGGCAAGCCTCCGGGTGCTGGGTTTTTCGCGGACCGACGTGTTCCTGCTGCTCTCGCGCGAGGTTGCCTTTGAAGTGGCGGCGGCCCTGATTCCTGGGTTTGCGCTGGGATACTTCTGGGTCTACTTGAGCCGCTACTGGATCCACACGGAGGCGTTTTCGTTTCCCGTGATCATTGATCCTGGCACCTATGGCATCGCAGCATTGACCGCTTGCGCCGCGCTTGCGCTGGGACTGGGCTCATGCTGGCTCAGAACTCGCAAGCTCTCGCCGATCTCAGCCCTGCAGGCGCGCGAATGAAGAAGCCCCGGCACATCACTGCAATCCTGATCTCGGTCGCTGTGACCCTTGCGCTTGCATGGGCCTTCAGGCCGAGGGCGACCGCCGTAGACATCGCACCGGCTCGGCGTGGCGAGCTCGTGGAGCGCATCACAGTAGATGGACGTCTGCGTTCAAGCGAGCGTTGGACGGTGAGTGCCCTGGCCGATGGCGAGATGCGCCGGATCTCACTCGAAGTGGGCGATGGAGTCCGCCGCGGGGATCGAATCACTGACATCTTTTGGGACAAGAACTTTGAGCCGCTTCGTGCACCCGTTTCGGGTGTCGTCTCCAAGGTGTTTCGCGAGAGTGCGGGCCCCGTGAGGCGGGGTGACCCGCTGCTGGAGCTTGTCGATCCTGAGAAACTGGAGGTGGTGGCCGAGCTCCTGACTCCCGAGGCCGTGCAGGTGAGTCCGGGGGATCCGGCCCGTGTGCGCGGATGGGGAGGCGCGGATCAGGAGGGAGATCTTGAGGCCAGGGTGGTGCGCATCAGCCGGGCAGGCTTTACCAAGCCCTCGGCCCTGGGTGTGGATGAGGAGCGCACCGAGGTTGTGCTTGAGCTTCAAAAACCTGTGAAGCTCGGAAACGACTTCCATGTTGAGATCGAGATCGAGACGGGCCGAACCCCGGGGGCTCTGCTCATTCCAATTGGCGCCATCTTTCGCGATGGTGCGCGCTGGGCGACCTACATTTTTGTCTCGGGCAGGGCGGAGCTCAGGCATCTCGTAGTGGGCCGGCGAAATGACGAGAGTGTGGAGATCCTCTCAGGGCTCAAAGCAGGGCAGGAGGTGGTGGTCTATCCGGGCGAGCTGGTACGGCCCGGGTCCAAGATCAAGCCTTCCTGACGGGCGAGGCAAGCCGTCTTCGGGCCACCACG
>CAIOHW010000304.1 GCA_903858195.1 Oligoflexia bacterium
CATAGGGGGTCTGAAAGACTGCGGGCCCCTGTTTTTGCCAGAGTTCCACTCCCTGCAGCGGCCGGAGAAGTGCCTCGACCCTCTCGATCCGATACCCCAGAAGCAGATCAATCTCCTCCGGAGGGGAAACGGTGATCCGCTGCTTGAGTTCCGATGGAAGTCCCACTGCCTTAGTCCAAAGTACGCTTAACCCCTTTCGTGCCAGCCCTTGGTCTGAACAAAGGCCAGGATCCCATAAGTTGAGAGCGTCGCACCCACGCCACTGTGTCCGCGGCCAGCCCAGGGAAGCCTCGGACTCACGCGGTCGCAGCAGTTCCAGTAGGCACTTCCTGCATGCACGCCCTCCAGGAGATTTTTTCCACGAGTGCGATCCGTGCAGAAAATCCCGGCCGTAAGCCCGTACTCAGAATCATTCATCAGGGAGAGCGCCTCGGCATCATCGCGCACTTTTTGGATGCCGATCATCGGACCAAAGCTCTCTTCCTGCATGAGCTTCATGGAGGAGTTCACATTGAGGACAACCGTGGGCTCGATCGTCGTGCCGCCGTTAGGCCCCTTGCGCTTGCCACCGAGCGCGATCTTGGCACCCTTGGCCACGGCATCGGCGATCTGGTCTTCGAGCACGGCAATCTGCTGCGAACGCGTGAGAACACTCAAGTAAGTCTTGTCATCGGCGGGATCGCCACTCACAAAGCCTTCGACCGTCTTCACAAAGTGAGACACGTACTCGTCGTAAATTTTTTCGTGGACGTAGATGCGCTCGACCGCGCAGCAGCTCTGGCCATTATTATAAAATGCGCCATCGGCAGTGCCCTCGGCCACGGCCTTGACCCCGGCGCCATTCACGACGTCATCGGCGATATACACGGGGTCTTTTCCGCCAAGCTCCATCTGCACGCGGATCATGCGTCCACCCACGGCCTCGGAGATCTTTTTGCCAGTGGCGTAGCTCCCCGTAAAGAACACACCATCGATCTTTTGTTTGAGAAGTGCCTGCCCGACCTCGCCGCCCCCAACGAGTACGCTAAAGGCGTCCGATGGGACACCTGCCTCGTGCAAAAGCCTTCCCATCTCCAGACCCGTAAGGGTCGCAAACTCCGAGGGCTTGTAGATCACCGTATTGCCGGTGAGGAGTGCGGGTACATACACGTTTGACCCCACAAACCACGGGTAGTTCCAGGCCGAGATGTTGGCAATCACGCCAAGCGGCTCAAGGGTGATCGTCTCTTTGAGCTTTTGCGCAGGATCATCGAGCACGACTTCGGGCTTGAGCACCTTGGCAGTGGATTCGATGAAAAAATCGAGCCTCCCGATTAGGCCCTTCAGTTCGTTGCGAGACTGCGAAATGGGCTTTCCCGTTTCGTCGGTCATGATGCGGGCAAGTTTTTCGGTGTCGCGGATCACGCCCTGCTTGAATTTTTCGATGCAGGCCTGCCGCTCGGAGAGCGGGCGGGCGGCCCAGGCTCCCTGGGCTCGGCGGGCGGCTTGGTACTTGGCCTCGACACTCGAGAGGGTGTCGTCTTTGAGCTCTTGGATGAGTTTGCCGTTTGCGGGGTTCGTTACTTTCATGGGGCTTTCCTCTTCTTGGATTCTCTTGCGGCCGCAAGCCACGCTTCTAGTACTGGTGAACCATCGGCAAGAGCCGGGACATCGCCCTTGGCATCAGCCACAAATTCGGGATGCCACTGCACTCCGTACACCCAGGCGCCGGCACCCTCCACGCGAATAGCTTCGACCATACCGTCATCCGGGCAGCGCGCTTCGACGACCACGCCCTGGCCAAGGCGGTCGAGTCCCTGGTGGTGGACCGTATTGACCGTAAAGCTCTCGCACTTCATCCACTGGGCAAGCCGGGATCCAGGTTCGGTTTTAACCGTGTGATGGAGCCTGTCGTAAGTGTGCCAGTCCCGATGCGTCAGAGCCCCGGGCTTTTGCGTCCCGATGTCCTGAAACAGCGATCCACCAAAACAGACATTGAGGAGCTGCGCTCCTCGACACACCCCGAGCACGGGCTTTCCTTGGGCGACAAACGCACGTACCAGCGCCATCTCGTAGAGATCGCGAACGCGGTCCCCGCTCCATTCGGGCTTGAGGGGCTTTTCGCCATAGCTCTCTGGCGAAAGATCCGAGCCCCCCTGAAGAAGGAGCGCGTCCATCTCTCGGGCGTATCGCAACGGATCACACACGTCCGGAATCAGGAACGGAAGATCTCCCTTCGAGGCCACCCACTCCGACATCGAGCGCTCCAGGTACAAAAGCGTCTTACCCTTGAAGACCGCGCGGTTCGGATCTGCATGGAAGTAGCAGGCCGAGATCCCGAGTTTGAGCGCACCTTCCATTTAGAAGGCCGCCCTAAAGACCTGCTCGAAGGTCTCACGCGTGCAGGCGCGAGGGTTGGACGGATGGCAGGCGTCATGCATGGCCACCTCTACGAGTTGGCCCAACTTGTCGCTCGAGACCTTCACTCCATTCAGTTTCTCTGGAATGCCGATCGAGTGCTTGAGCTTGCCGAGCCACCGCAAAAAACCCTCGGGCGACTTTTCAGCGCCACTGAGGCCCACGGCTTCGGCCATCCTGACAAAGCGCTCGGGGACGGCTTGAGTGTTGTAGGCCAGCGCGTGATCGATCATGACCGCGTTGGCGAGTCCATGATGGAGGTCACTCACGGTCGAGAGCGCATGGGCGCAGGAGTGCGTGATGCCCAGGCCCTTCTGGAAGGCAATCGCCCCCATCATCGAGCTCATGAGCATGTCCCCACGGGCAGAAAGATGCGTGGGTTCCTTTACGGCTATCTCGAGTGCTCCAGCAGCCAGGCGGATGCCCTCGAGCGCAATACCGTCAGCAATCGGGTGATGACCCTTGGCCAGGAAGGCCTCCACGCAATGGGTCAGTGCGTCCATCCCCGTCCACGCCGTGATGTTTGCAGGAAGGTTGATCGTGAGCTCGGGGTCGGCGAACACGGCCTTGGCCAGAAGCCTTGGCGAAAATATGATCTTCTTGATGTGAGTCACGTCATCCGAGACCACCGCACTGCGCCCAACTTCACTCCCCGTTCCGGCGGTCGTCGGGAGAGCCACCCAGTGCGGGATCTCCTGGTCCACGGGAAGCGCTCCCGGTTTATCGTCTTCGTAGTCAAAGAGATCTCCCGGATGGTGGATCATGAGCAAAATGGCCTTCGCCACATCGAGCGCCGCTCCACCCCCAAAGCCGATCATCGAATCCGCCTGGGCAGCGCGATAGGCGGCAACACCGGCTGTCACCTGCGACTTGACCGGATTGCCCCAAATTCCAGAAAAAACCTGAGGCTCAAGCCCTCCGTCCTTCAAGAGCTTTACAAAGCCCTTGAGCACGGGGAGCTCGGCCAACCCCTTGTCGGTGACCACGAGCGGGCGTGTGAGCCCGCGGCTCTTGAGATTTTCGATCGCCTTGGCGCGAACGCCCGGGCCAAAGTGGATTTCGGTCGGAAAATTGTAACGGTGCTGGGACATGATTTTCTCCACGGTGGTTCTAAAGATGAATCGATTCTAGATAATTTCGAAATACCGTTCCATCTCCCAACTCGTGACCGAGTCCTGGAACTGGCGCCACTCCCACTCACGTGTAGCGGCGAAATGGTCGACAAAGTCATCGCCGAGGATCTCACGGGCGGCCTTCGAGTCCTTGAAACGCCGGGTCGCCTCCCACAAGTTGCGCGGCAGCCGCTCGGCATTGGCGTTGGAATAGGCCGAGCCCTGAGTGGGGGCGTCCTTGAGCTTGAGGCCCTTGGAGATCCCATAGAGCCCCGAAGCGAGCGCAGCCGATATGGCCAGGTAAGGATTGCAGTCGGAGCCAGGCACGCGAGTCTCAAGTCTCGTAGACTTGCCGCCCGCCGAGGAGATCACGCGTGCAGCCACCGTCCGGTTGTCCACGCCCCAGGTGACCTTGGTGGGTGCCCAGTAACCGTCCACCAGACGCTTGTAGCTGTTCACGGTTGGCGCAAACAGCGGAAGGATCTCGGGCAACAAGAGCAGTTGTCCTGCGAGGTAGCTTTCAAAGACCCCGCTCATGCGATGGGGCCTGGCCGGATCATCGAAGAGATTCTTGCCGCCCTTCCAGAGGCTCTGGTGCAAGTGTCCGCTGCAGCCCGGAAGCTTGGGGTTCCACTTGGCCATGAAACTGGGCATGATCCCGAAACGAGAGCCGATCTCTTTTGTCGCCGTCTTAAAAAGCACGGCCCGGTCAGCAGCCTCGAGAGCATTCGAATAGAGGATCGCAGCCTCAAAAACCCCCGGCCCGGTCTCGGTGTGAAGCCCCTCGATCGGGATGCCAAAGGCCGCCATCTCGTCCATAAGGGCCGTGAAAAACGGCTGGCTCTGGGTCGTGCGCACGACGGAGTAGCCGAACATCCCCGGTGTGATCGGATCCGGGTGCATGTGCCTCTTTTCGGCCCAGCTCTGCGGGGTTTCGGCAAAGTTGAACCACTCAAACTCCATCCCGAAGTTGGCTTCCATCCCCTGCTGCCTCGCTCGTTCCACCACTCGCGAAAGCAGACTTCTGGGACAGATCTTCGATGCTTCGCCCTCAAACTGACCCAGCATGAACGGGAGATTCGCTTCCCAGGGAATGCGCCGGAGCGTAGAGGGATCCAGCCTGACTGTGGCATCCGGATAGCCCGAGTGCCATCCGGTATAGGCGACGTTATCGTAGCAGACATCGGCCGAGTCCCAGCCCAGCACGACGTTGCAAAAACCAAAGCCCGCCTCGAGAGACGAGAGGAACTTCTCTCGCCCCAGATACTTGCCACGCAAAACACCGTCGATGTCGGTGACCGCGACCTTGGCCTTTTCGAACTCGAGCTGAGAGAGGGCGGGAATGTGCTTCATCGTGAAGCGATTCTACCCTCGGAGCTTCAGGCTCCCAAACGAAAGCGTGAGCCAGATCACACCGAACACTGCGGCAAGCCCCGGCTGTGCAACGAGCATCGAACCCAGGCAAACGACGGCAAGAACGAGCGCAGTGCACGGGACCCAGGGATAACCTGGCGCACGGTAGGGCCTTGGGAGGGAGGGCTCAATCCGGCGCAGCCTGAAAAGCGAGACCATCGAGAGGACATAGAGAACAAGCGCACCAAAAACCGAAATCGTGATGATCTCGCCCGTACGACCCGAGAGCAGGGCTACGCCCCCGATGGCCCAGTTGACCAGCAGCGCGGCGACAGGGGTCTGACGCCTTGGATGCACCTCGCCCAGGAAGGCCGGGGCAAACCCCCTGCGCCCCATCTCGAGCACGGCTCGGCCCGCCACCAGAATGATTCCGTGAAACGAAGCCACAAGACCCAAAACTCCAACCGTCAGGAGCAGGTGATAAAGGCCATGCCCCTCGCCCACCGCGCGCCCCAGCGCCAACGGAAGCGGCGAGTCGGATGCCAGGCTTGATCCGGCTGGGTAAACCACGGCCTCCCAGCCCCCCACTCCCACTGCGGCAAGAAAAGTAACCAGTGCCAACACGACCAGCGTGGCCATGGCGCTTCCGAAGCCTCGAGCGAGATCCTTCTGGGGATTGCGTGCCTCCTCAGCCACATTCGCCACCCCTTCGATGGCGAGGTAGAACCAGATGGCGTACGGAATCGCTGCAAAGGCCCCCCACCAGCCATTCGGTAAAGGATTGCGGGAGAACGCCTCCCACGAAAACCGGGTTCCCGCGACTCCTGCAAAGAGCAAGAGCTCGGCAACGGCAGCGATCGTCACCGCGAGTTCGAAAATCGCTGACTGCCGCACCCCCCAGATATTGAGGGCCGTAAAGATCAGATATGCCCCGAGCCCGACGATGGTGGGGTTCCACGCAGGCACGAACAATACGACATAGGCCCCGATTGCAGCGGCAATGGCCGGCGGCGCAAACACAAACTCGATCACTTGCGCGGTGCCGGTCAGGGCGGCAAGCCCCCTGCCCCCCATGCCGGGCCCGAATGCGCGCAAAGCATAACTAAAGGCACCACCCGCATGAGGAATCGCACATGCGAGCTCGGCATAACTGAGCACGAAGGTCACGTATAGAACCGTCACTCCGAGCAGTGCCAGCAGCAGACCATAGGGCCCGCCTTCGACAAGGCCTAGATTCCAACCGAAATACATTCCCGAAATGACATAGCCCACCCCGAGGCCCCACAGCATGAGCGGCCCAAGGGGCTTCGCCAGCTCGGGTGCGACCTTTGGGGAGCGGGCTTGAGCGGCTTCGTTCATGATTCACCTGATTTATATAGAGACTTGGCAATGCTTCCAGTAATTTATCGGGCATGGAAAAGCTCAAGAATCTCTTCAAGGCCAAGGCTGACGCGCTCGGCGCTGAAATCAAGGACATCCTCAAGGAACACGGCACCAAGAAGATCGGTGAAGTGCAGCTTGCTCAAGCCTTTCAAGGCATGCGTGGCATCACCGGCATGGTGTACGAGCCCTCGCTCCTCGACGCGCAAGAAGGGATTCGCTTCCGTGGGTTCACGATTCCTGAACTGCAGGCCAGGCTGCCTAAGGCAAAAGGGGGCAACGAGCCCCTTCCTGAAGGCCTTTTTTGGCTTCTTTTGACCGGTGAAGTTCCGACCGAGGCCGACGTCGCTGCACTCTCGGCTGACTGGAAGGCTCGCGCCAAGGTTCCTGCACACGTCTTCAAGACGCTGGATGCACTCCCTGTCGACGCCCATCCGATGACCCAGTTCGTGACGGGAGTCATGGCGCTCCAGACCCAGTCCCAGTTCGCCAAGCAATACGCCGCCGGCATGAACAAGAAGGACTACTGGGCTGCCACCTACGAAGACTCGATGAACCTGATTGCCTGCCTTCCCGAAATTGCGGCCTATGTTTATCGCCGCAAGTATCAGGGCGGAAAGGCGATCGCTTCGGACTCTTCGCTCGACTGGGCGGGCAACTTCGCCCACCTGCTCGGCTACGGGTCCAACGAAGGCTTCAAGGAACTCATGCGCCTCTACCTCACGATCCACTCGGATCACGAAGGCGGAAACGTATCGGCCCACACGACCCACCTCGTGGGATCCGCCCTGTCTGACGCCTACTTGTCGTTTGCGGCTGGGATGAACGGACTGGCTGGCCCTCTCCATGGACTTGCCAACCAGGAAGTCATCAAGTGGATCTTTGAGATGCAGAAGGCACTGGGCTCTGAAACGCCGTCTGGCGAGCAGATTGCCGAGTACGTCAAGAAGACCCTTGCCGAAGGCAAGGTTGTGCCGGGCTACGGGCATGCCGTGCTTCGCAAGACCGACCCGCGCTTTACGGCGCAGGCCGAGTTTGCCAAGAAGCACATGGCCAAGGACCCGCTGGTCAACACGGTCTGGAACATCTTTGAGACCGTGCCACCGATCTTGCAGAGTCTCGGTAAGATCAAGAACCCTTGGCCGAACGTAGACGCGCACTCAGGCGCTCTCCTGCTCCACTACGGCATGAAGGAGTATGACTACTACACTGTGCTCTTCGGCGTGAGTCGTGCGCTTGGCGTGCTGGCCGGTCTGATCTGGGCAAGGGGCCTTGGCTTTGCCATCGAGCGCCCCAAGTCCGTCACCACGGCAAACGTCAAAGCCTGGCTCAAGGGCGAAGCTGAGATCTGGGAATAATCGGCTGCCTTAGAAAGCCCAGTTCAGGCCAAGGGTGTAGAGCCCGGCTTCAGGCAGACTTGCCAGCAGGGCGATATTCGAGGTCACGTTCAGCGAGAGCTCGGCAGCAAGACTTGCCGCAGACAGGCTCGTGCCCGAGAGGGTGCTTGCGGCCGTGACGGCAAGTCCCAGGATGCCGGCCTTGGCCTGCAACCCACCCGAGAGCACCGATCCGTCGAGCGCCATCGGAAAATCGAGGTTCGCCTCGAATGAGAGATGGGGTCCGCTCGAAAACCCCACGCCGCCCTTTACAGATCCAAGCGAACTTGGAACCACAAGCGCGTAAGAAAGCGAGTTTCCTCCCGGAACCGATAGCCCAAAGCTAAAGTCAGCCGAGCCGGCGCCGGAAGAAACTGGCATCGCGGTCATCACACCGAGCCCCACTCCGCCCAGGCGGCCCCCCAATCCGGCAAACAGGGTACTGGAGTTGACTCCTACGCCGGCCCCCCACGACCCGCCGC
This sequence comes from Oligoflexia bacterium, assembly GCA_903858195.1. Classification (GTDB taxonomy): domain Bacteria; phylum Bdellovibrionota; class UBA1018; order UBA1018; family UBA1018; genus CAIOHW01. The sequence goes on from CAIOHW010000304.1 coordinate 8,101, forward strand.
CCCGGGCAAACGAGACGGTACTGAGATCCCCCGCACCGCTCACTCCGGAAAGGACCTGGTCCACCTGCAAGGCTGTCGCCCCGGTGAAGGGAAGCCTTCCGGCGTTCAGCGAAAGCGAGCCGTTCAGCGACGGAAATACGATTCCCGAATCCAGAAGCCAGGGGTTACCGCCGCCTGCACTCGCTGATGGTGCCCAAATCAGCAACATGGCGGCGGCAAAACACTGAACCCTTCTTCCCCGACTCTCACTCCTGATGATTGGCTTCATTCCAGAATTAAAAGGCAAACGGCCTGCCTCGACAAGCGTTATGCTGGAGTGGCCTCCCGGAGGAACCCGATTGCCCACCCACTGGCGCCATTTTTTCTTGCGACTGCTCAATTTCTGGCCCCCTTTTCTGGGTGCGGGGATCCGACTGCGCGACCTCGCCTCCGACTTCAGCGAAGCCCGGGTCGAGATGAAGCTCAGGTTCTGGAACCGTAACTACGTGGGCGTGCACTTTGGCGGCTCACTCTACGCCATGACCGACCCATTCTACATGCTGCTTGTGATGGAAGGATTTCGAGAGCGGGGCTGGCTCAAGCAGTACATCATCTGGGACAAGGAAGCCTCGGTGCGCTTCAAGAAGCCAGGAACCGGAAAGGTCCGGGCCCACTTCAAGATCACCGACGAGCAGATC
>CAIOHW010000305.1 GCA_903858195.1 Oligoflexia bacterium
AGCATGGAGCTTGTCACCGTGTAGCTGTGCTGTTTTTCCACCCCGCGCATCATCATGCACAGGTGCGAGCACTCGGCAATGACGGCCACTCCGTGGGGTTTGAGCACCCGCATGAGCGTCCTTGAGATCTCGGTCGTGAGCCGCTCCTGAACTTGAAGCCTTCTAGCAAAAGCATCCACGATCCGCGGCACTTTTGAGAGGCCGATGATCTTGCCCTTGGGCAGGTAGGCGACATGCACCTTGCCGTAGAACGGAAGCAAGTGGTGCTCGCAGAGCGAGAAAAGCTCGATGTCGCGGATGATCACGATCTCGCTTTCTTCCTGTTTGAAGAGCGCCTTGCGGGCGATCGCGTCGACATCGATCTCGTATCCCGAGGTCAGAAACTGCATCGCCTTGGCGTAGCGCTCGGGCGTGCGCTTGAGCCCCTCACGGCGCGTGTCTTCGCCGAGCATTTCGAGGATCTCGGTGAGCCGGCCTGCGATCTCGGAGGTGAGTGCAGTGTCCTTTGGGTGATTCATGGCTTAGGGGAGGCCGCCCATCTCGGCAGGCGTCAGGTAGGATCGGTCGCCGAAACTTCCGCCTGTCTGGCGCAGTTTTTCCGAAAGGATGCTCCACAGGGGAAGGCCCGTATTGCGCGGCGCAAATGCCAGCCTGAGCAGGAAGCTGATCTCAAGCGCTCCGCGGCCGATGCCTTCGGTCACGGCCACCGTGTAGTTGCGAAACGGCTTCACTTTGCTGCCATTCACGCGCAGGTTGCTCACCTTGACCTTGCCGCTCGAGCTGTCGGTGTCGAAAGTGATGCCGGCGACATTCAAGTGCAGGCCGTCATTGGTCACGTATTCGAGCATGAGCTTCATGGCCCAGCCGGGCACGCGGACCTTCCAGAGCGTCCAGCCCATCGTGTTTTCGACCTCGAAGACTCTGGGATAGCTTTTCATGATCGTCTCATGGGTGATGACTCCCGCCCGCTGGGTGGTGCCGTGGAACTCACCCGGATCGATCGCAATGTCCGCGCCTGCAGCCTGGCGAAGGGTCTCCATGACGAAGTTGCCCCAGTGGGTGTAGCTCGTGATGGGCCGCTCGATCGGGATCGAGGTCGTGCCCACGGTGTCGTAGAGCCACTCGGGTGAGTACCGTTCTTCGAGCTGGGTGCGCGCATCGCGCACCATCGTGAGCACATCGCCCGCCTCGGGGGCTGCGTTGTCGGCTGCATGGACCGGGATCATCCGCGAGCTCAAGACCCGAACCGGCTCGCCCGGATTGACGTCGAGAACCAGGGCCCCGACCCACTGCCCATGCTCGCCTGATTGGGCGACGGGCACGACCACCTGGTCGGCGTTCTTGAGCTGGAGCGGCTCCTCGAGCTTGGTGTGCGAGTGGCCCCCCACGACCAGATCCAGACCGCGGGTCTTTCCCACGAGCTTGATGTCTTCCATCACGCCGATGTGGGTGAGTCCGATCACGAGGTCGTTTCGAGCCTTGAGCGCCGGGGCGTGCTTTTTTACGAGATCAATGGCCGGGTCAATGCCGCCGCCATTCATTCGCCAGCGGTAGACCAGCTCGTCGGTGGTGACTCCCAGCACCGCGATCTTGAGCCCGCCGCGGTTGAGCTCGATCCACGGACGAAGACCGGCTTTGAGGGCCGGGAATTTCTTGTCGATCTTGAGGTTTGCAGCCAGGAAGGGCGTGCGGGGCTTGAGCTGCGCAAAAATGTCGTTCATCTGCCCGGCGCCGATCAGCCAGTCGTGGTTGCCCACGGTGACGGCGTCGTAGCCCATCTGGTCGATGATGCGCCAGGACTGACGGCCCTTGTCGGCAAAGAAAAAGGGCGAGCCTTCTGAAAAGTCACCGGCGTCGAGCACCACGGATTCAAGGCCCCGAGTGGCTCCCTCGGCACGGACTCGGTCGATCGTGGCCTTGATGGCGGCATATCCGCCCCAGCCTTCGAACTCGGAGGACTCGAGGTAGGAGTGCAGGTCGTTGGTGTAGATCACCTGGAGCTCCCGGGCCCATCCCCGTGCGGGGAGCGACAGGATTGCCAGGGCGATCACGCCGAGCAGGCGCAAAGAGAGCGCAGGACTTCGCATTTTGGCACGGGAGCAGGCGGCAGACTTCATATGTCTGGATATCGGGTGATTGCGGGTGCCGGATTAAGGGTTTCACATAACGCGCGATGGCGCTAAAAGGGGGCATGGCCACTTCAGCAAATGCAGCCCTCCAGTCTCAGGTCCTTGACGCTCTTCGCACCGTGCAGGACCCCGATCTCAAGCGCGATCTGGTGGCGCTCGGGATGATCCAAAGCCTTGAAGTCACGACAGAAGGCGCGGTCTCGTTCCGGGTGGTTCTGACCACTCCGGCCTGCCCGGTGAAAGAGCAGCTCGAGAGCGAGTGTCGCGAGAAGGTCCGGCGCGTGCCGGGTGTCACGAAAGTGACCGTTAAGATGGATGCGCAGGTGCGGCGCCAGGCCGGAACCCAGGGCGCGCAGGCCAATCCTCAGGGTGGAGTGCAGGCGATCGAGGGCGTTCAGCACATCATTGCAGTCTCGTCCGGCAAGGGCGGGGTTGGAAAGAGCACGATGGCCGTGAACCTTGCACTGGGTCTCGCGCTCGAGGGCGCCCGGGTGGGGATCATGGATGCCGATGTTTACGGGCCGAACCTTCCCACCATGCTCGGTGTCACCGAGGATCCCGTGCTCGAGCAGCACCCCCGCAAAGGCGAAATGTTCCTGCCGCCCTCGGCGCAGGGGCTCAAGGTCATGTCGATGGGGTTTCTCGTCAAGGGAGACCAGCCCATGGTCTGGCGCGGACCCATGCTCCACAGCGTGGTCAATCAGTTCTGCCACAAGGTGAACTGGGGCGAGCTCGACTATCTGGTTGTCGACATGCCCCCGGGAACGGGTGACGTACAGCTCTCGCTCTCGCAGCTCGTGCCGGTGAGTGGTGTGGTCATGGTCACGACACCGCAGGAAGTGTCGATGCAGGATGTGCGAAAAGCCGTGCAGATGTTCGAAAAAGTGCGCATTCCGATCCTCGGAATCGTCGAGAACATGAGCTGGTTTGAAGTCCCCTCGAGCTCGGGTGGGACGCCTGAGAGGCACTATCTTTTTGGCAAGGATGGCGGCAAGCATCTGGCTGAAAAGTACAGGACTGAGCTGCTTGCGCAGATTCCGCTGGTGCAGAAAATCCGCGAGGGCGGCGATTCGGGCAAACCTGTGGTCGTCTCCGATCCTTCGAGTCCCGTGGCGCGCGAGCTTCGCGAGATGGCAAGACGGGTCGCCCAGCAGATCTCCATCCGCTCGCAGGGAGCGCAGGCCGAGGCCGGTATCCAGATCGGGAGCTTTTCGTAAGCGGCACTCGCTCTGTGAGGCGGTCCGGCTTGAGGGTTGCATTGGCGCTCCGTCAGGAGGAATGCAGCTCATGAAAGTACGGGCAAAAAAGAAACAGTCCAAGAAAGGGGTGACCCAGGCACCCCGGAGCAAGATCGCACGCGCAGGTGTGGTGAGCTCGATCCGTCAGGCGATCACGGGCAGAAAGCCTGTCGCCAGGGCCGTGGCTCCAGTGGCGAAGCCGTCACGCAGGCGTCAAAAAGCCGCCTAGGGTCTTCGTTGCCCCTTGGGTAGGTGCGGATCCATTGAGGGGCATTTGGGAAATAGGGAGAGGGGGGCCGGCTCAGCCGGACTTTCCGATCGCCTCGACCGGGCAGGCCTCAAGCGCAGCCTGGCACTTCTCTTCCTCTTCCTTCGAGGCGGGCTGCTTGTAGACAAACGAGTACCCGTGGTCGTCGTTGCGGGTGAAATTGTCGGGAGCCTCGGTGCGGCAGGCGTCACAGTCGATGCACTGGTCATCGACGAAAAACTTGCCCGGTGCGTTGTCCTGCCACTTTTTGCTCTGATCAGCCATACGGGGGTGTCTTTTACGGATTTTAACGCGGATGTCAATTCGGGTTATACTTCCCAGAGTGACGCCCGGAAAAGACCGCTTCAAGATCATCATCAGTGACTGCCATCTCTCGGCAGGCCGCTTCTTCGAGGGGAGGCTCAATCCCCACGAGGACTTCTTTTTTGATGATGAAATGGTTGAGTTTTTTGAGCATTTCTCGACCGGCCGCCATGGTTCCGACCCGGATACAGGAGAGCCCGTCGAGGTCGAGCTCATCATCAACGGCGACTATCTCGATTTCTTGAACGTCCCCCACGAAGGGGACTTCGAGGACGCGATCACCGAGGCCGTCTCGCTTAAAAAGCTCGAAGCCATCATTGCAGGCCACCCTAAGGTCATGGAGGCGCTTCGTCGGTTTGCCGCTCGCCCGGGCAAGGCCATCACCTACGTGGTGGGCAATCATGATCCGGACCTGTTTTTTCCGAAGGTCCGAGAGCGCCTGCTCCAGGAGTGGAATCCGCAGGCTGGCCTCAGGCCCGACGGGAGCCCCAAGGTCGTGATCCTGCACGAGACCGATCGGCTGAGCTATCCCGAGGGTGTGGAGATCCACCACGGAAACCAGTTCGAAGCGGTGCATGTGCTCAATTACGAGAAGCCGCTTCTGGACAACTCGGAGCTCGACGAGCCGGTGTTGAACCTGCCCTGGGGAAGCTTTTATGTGCTTAAGGTCATCAACCGCCTGAAGTGGGAGCGCGACTACGTCGACAAGGTCCGGCCGATCAAGCTTTTCATGCTCATCGGGTTGATCGTCGACACCTGGTTCACCGTGCGGTTTGCCTTCTTGTCGGCCCTCTATTTCATCATGACTCGTTTCATTCCGAGCCCCATGCGCCGCTCGCGCCTTCGGGTGACGCTCGACATCTTTAGGCAGGAGACGCAGGGGGTGTTTCCGGACCTCGAAAATTTCGCCCGTCGCATCCTCGACGAGAAGCCTGAGCTTCGCACCGTGATCTTTGGTCACACGCACCGGCCGATGAACCGCGTCTGGCCCGATGGGCGGCAGTACATCAACACGGGGACGTGGACAAAGATGATCAACATGGACTGGCGGGGCCTCGGCCAGCAGTTCAGGCTGACGTTTGCGTATATTCGACTTCGCGACGGTGAAGCCTTCTGCGACCTCAGACAGTGGCAGGGCGAGCCCCGGCCGCACTCCGTGTTTCAGGGCTAGGGCGCTGAAATCACAAGGTTAATACCCGCTTGAATGGAGCGGGTTTTTTCTTCCCAGACCGATCACCCGTCCCTACACTAATAGAGATGCGGCTTGGGCGGCGCCAGTGGCATGTTTGCTTGGGGCTTGGGGTGGCTTTGGCCGCCTCGGGCTGCTTTTCGGGTGCAGAGCCGGAGGCGCGATCGGTCTCCTGCTCGCCTGATCCGGTGATCGGCGCGGCGTTTACGGTGCAAGGCACCGTGCAGCACCAGGACGTAAAGGTGGTGGCCAACCGTCTCGATTACACCCAGATTCAGAACAAGGCCTCGCGCAGGGTCACTGTGCAGGGGCTCGACAACTGTGGGGGGGTCGTCGCCGAGGCGCAGACTTTGGATGACGGAAGCTTCACCCTTGCAGTGCCCGGCAACACCGTGTCGATTGCCGTGACCAGCCAACTCAAGACCAGCAACTTTTCGGGTGCTCCCTGTACTGGAGCGAGCTGGGACGTTCGGATTGTCGACAACACCAAGTCCAAGGCCGTCTGGAAGTATGCCACCGGCCTCTCATTCTCGAGCAACGCCCAGGCCGGTGTGATCACAATCCCGCTTGCCCATAACGGCAGCGCCTACACCGACCGTTCGTCAGCACCCTTTGCTATTGCCGATACGATCGTCTCTGCCATGGACCGGGTTTGCCAGGGAACTCCAAACACCCAGTTTCCGCTCGCGTACGTGAACTGGAGCCCAAAAAACCAGGCCGTGTCGGGCGACAAGACCGTGGGACAGATCACGACCTCGCATTTCACGGTCGAGTCGTGGAAGGGCGTGATGACGCCTCAGCTCTACATCCTCGGCAAGGAAAACGACGATACGGACGAGTTTGACGACGGGGTGGTGGCGCACGAGTTCGGTCATTACGTGGAGAACAGCCTGTACCGTTCGGACACGCTTGGGGGCAGCCACTCGCTCTCGGACATGCTCGATCCGCGGGTGGCGTTTGGCGAAGGTTTTGGCAATGCCTTTCAGGCCATGGCGCTGGGAAATCCGCTGTACGTCGACACATCGTTTGATTCCCAGAGCTCGGGGTTTTCGTTCAACGTGGGCACTGCGCCCGTATCGCTCAAGCACAAGGGCATTCATAGCGAGACGGCGGTTCAGTGGCTGCTGTGGAAGCTCTATGACATGCGAGATGCCGCAACGAGCTCGGGCAGCTTTGGCCGAATCGACAATGTGCTCCGAAACTACCAGAAGAGTTCTTCTGCGCTCACCTCGCTTTTGACTTTTGCCGCCTACTACAACGAGCTGTATGGCGACTCCGACAGCCATGATGGGTCGCAGGGCCTGAGGGACCTCTGGAGCAACACAGGCCTCATCTCGGGCAATTTGCGACTCGATTACAATGCGCTTTGCCTGGGGACCTGCGATGGAAACGGCTCTGCCGGAAGCGATGCTGCCGATCCGTTTGACTCGGATGGAGATCTGGGTGCCGGGATGGCAGCGGACAATCGGGTGTACGAGTATTCTTCGGGAAATCCGTCGGGGAATTTATCCGGCTACCGGGATGCCGTGTTTTGGAACCCCTATCGGCTGCTGCTGCCCGGAGTTAATGCATCGACTTCGCACGACACGATCGATGCCGGACCGCACAATGTAAACGGCTACCTGTACAACAAGTTTGGCTACGTGCGCTGGTACCGCTACACGCACCATCCCGCGTCGCCCTCGGGCGGGGTCAGGATCGATCTGACGCTGGGAGGCGGTAAGTCCTGCGGCACGGACTACACGGACATGGTGGTCTACCGTGACGGCCAGATCGTCTCGTCGGACTGGGGTTTTGGAGGCTGTCCGTCGGTGTTGTTTCTTGCAGAGCCGGGCAGGGACTACGTGATTACAGTAGAAGGCGTGCAGCTCGGAAGCTCGGGTGGCGTACCCTCGTTTACGATGACGGTGCAGCAATGAGGATTTCTCGTCTGAATGTCGGCAGGTACTGGATCGCGGCCATCGCGCTTGGCGTGCTGGGTCTGTCGGCATGGGGCCCTGTGACGCGATACCTGAAAGCGCAGGAGCGCGAAGCTCGCATTGCCCAGCAGGGCGCCCCTTGGAACGGGGGAAAGCCCACCGCGCCGATCGAGCTGAGATCGAATGTTTCGGGTGAGATCGCAGCCGGCGAATGGGTGGAAATCGAGCTTGAGCTGGTTCCGACGGGTGAGGGCTGCGTTTTTCTCCAGAGCCGCGCACGCGGGCTGGATGGCATCGAAGTGAGCGATGACTCGGTATGGGATCATCCAAGCTGCGGGCTGGGAGAGGCCATCGGTCGAAGCCTCCGTGTGCTGGCTCCCGAGGGAGTCTCGGGTTCGGTCGTGCTGGATCTGCGCATGGAGATGGATTCGGGCATGGTCTACGAAGTCACCCGCGCGGTGGCGCTGAGCGCCCCGGGGGCGGAGCCCGTTTCCTCGGAGTCAGAGTGACACCGGTGTCAGAGTGCGCGCCTTGGATTTAGGTGTGACGGTTTTTTTTCTGAAATGATTTCAATGACCTAGATTTCTGCACTCACTCGTCCGCAGTGGCATTGAGCTTGCTGCGGCGAGTTCTTCTATGCGCCGTTTCTTTTCTCTTCGCTGGATTGCACTGGCATTGCTTCTCGTTCAATCGGCAAACGCCGCAGGGGATGTAGCCAGCGAAGGCCGGATGCGGGGTCAGATGGACGGAACACGCGAGGGACGCGAGCGCGGCTGGATCGACGGGTCGGCCTCGGGGCGCCAGCGCGGGTATCGTGATGGCTATGACCGCTGCCTGCGTGATCGGCGCCAGAAGGAGCGCGACCGTGGGACCATCGATGGAAGCCGGCGCGGAAGCTGGGAGGGCGAGCGCGAGGGGCGGCTACGCGGGGACTACGAAGGCCGGATCAACGGCGAGGCCGAAGGGTGGCGTGAGGGAGACCGCAGGGCCGAGCGGGATGCCCGCACCCAGGCCGAACTCCCGGCACGCGAGCAGGGCAGGATCGAGGCCGAGCGTACCGATAGTCTGGAGCGGGGGGCCGCAGCTGGCGCCGTGGCAGGAGAAGCGCGCGCTCAAAAGACCGCGCTTGAGCGCGACTATCCAGCAGGTCGCGCGGAGTACCGTAATGCGAGGTTTGCCGAGCCCGTCCAGCGCGAAGCAAGCGAAGAGTTTCAGGAAGCGAAGCCTGAGGCACCCCGCGCAGCAAGGGTTGCAGGCCTGACGGTCTTGGCCTCGCCCGACTACCGCTATGCCGTGAGGCAGGCGCCGTATGCTGATCCCGTCCTCGCCCAGGTCTGGCTCTCGAGCTATCGGCAAGGCTACGGGCAGGGGTTTCACTCCGCCTATGAGTCGGAGTTTCGTCGGGGTGAGCAGTCCACCTATGCGCAGGCGCGGGATCAGGGCTGCCGCGATGCCGATCGCGTCGATGTGCGCGGCGACTATGACTCAGGCTATCGCCTGGGCTACGATCAGAGTTATCGCCGCAGCTTCGAGTCGGCCTATGCCTTTTCCTACCAGCTGGGCTACGGGCCGGTCTTCCAGTTCGCGTCGAACCGGGCCTATGCCGAAAACCATCCGCGCCATTACGCCCACTTTTTTGAGCAGTTCAGGAGCCAGGCTTACGCCGAGCGCGTCGATCAGCTTTACAGTGAGGGCTATGAGCGTGAGGAGCGGGCCACCTTTGCCCGAAGCTATCCCACTCATGCGGCCTCCGAGCGCAGTCGGGGTGCGGCTGATGAAGCACGGGATTTTACCGCACGCCCGGTTCGGTCGATGGAGATCGCGATCCGAGAGCAGACTGCCGACTCGGTATTCGAGCCCGGTGAGCGGATCGACTTTTCGGTTCGCGTAAGGAACTTCAGTGATGTTGAGATCCCGGGCTCGGAGCTCCAGCTCAAGCTTGAAGTGTGGGGAGCAGGGCTCCTGCCGATCCGCACCCTGGAGATGCCCTCGCGCGGAGTGCCAGCGCGAGGTGCTCTTTCGCTTCGCGGAGCGCTTCCCGTGCGCATCGCCGAGGCCGGGCTGGGTTTGACTCCCCGGGTGGTGGTGATCGTCCTGCACCGTGGAATGGGAGTGGGCCGGCGCGAGGTCGAAATGCCCGTTCGCACCCGAGCGACCCTCGAATGGGCCGAAGAGCCGCGGCTTCGTGAGGGATTGGCAGCACCGATTCGGATCAAGATTCGAAACCGCTCGGGTCTGGAGATTTCGGGACCGATCACGGTTTCAGTTCGCTCGGACTCGAAGCAGGTTGAGCTACTCGATACCCGGCTTTCGATCGGCACGATCGCAGCCGGTGCCGAAGGCGAAGTCGTCGTCCGAGCGATTGCACGCACTTCAAAAGAGCTCACGGATCTTCCGGTTGCAGTACAGGTCGAAGATGCGCGAGGTGGCCGCGCCGCATGGCGTGATTTTTCGGGCTCCGTGCCTGTGCTCAATGACTACCGGATTGAACTCGTGTCGTCGGAGTCGACCTCTGGGGCGTCGACCTCTGGCGTGGCAGGCGATCTTTTGCGATTTGCCTACCGCATCCGAAACGTGAGCTCGCGGCTGATCTTCTCGGCCCTTGAGGTCGAGGCC
>CAIOHW010000306.1 GCA_903858195.1 Oligoflexia bacterium
GAACGTGATCTCCATCCGCTTTGAATTCGCCTCCGAGGTCACGCAGGGCGACGAGAAGGTCGCCACCTGGACCATGATCCTGCGCCACAAGCGGCTCAGGGGCGGCGACGAGATCCGCGTGATCGGCAATTCGCACTTCAAGTTTGATCCCCAGACCGGGCAGGCGATCTACCACCGTGACTACTTCGACATGGGCGAGTTCATCTACGAGGGCCTGCCCGTGGTGGGCCGGGTCATCCGCTACGTGAAGTCGAAGATGATGACGACGAACTAAGGTGTCCGCCACCTTTTACTTAAGCACCGCGTCAAGTTGACGCATGCCGTCCGGCCTTGGCGCCGAGCGCCACCGAGGCCTGGATCAGAAAGCCCCCGGTGGGCGCGTCCCAATCGATCATTTCGCCTGCGCAGTAGACACCGGGAAGTTTGCGCAGCATCAGCCGGCTGTCGAGCTCATCCCAGCGCACGCCGCCTGCCGAGGAGATCGCCTCTTCGAGGGGGCGGGGGCTCCCGAGGCGGATCGGAAATCGATGCACTCGAAGCCCGAGCGACGTCAGGTTGTCGCGCACAGGCGCGGGCGTGAGGTGGTAGATGAGCGCGAGTGCTGCATCCGAAAGCCCGCCCACTTTTTTGAGCTTTCGCATCGGCGAGAGGTTCTCGCGCGTGGGGCGCCTGAGAAGAGCCATCCATTCATCGAGCGAGAGTTCGGGCTTGAGCGCCAAAGTCGCTTCGCCCGGAGTGCCGACAAAGTACATGGGAGTACCCTCAAGCCCGTAGCGAGTCACCACAAGCTCACCCTGCTTGGTTCCCAGGGGCGTGGTGAGCGTGCAGTTCTTGATGGGCTTGCCTTCGGCCTCACGGAGAAGTTCCGGCGGAAAGGCCACTTCATGTCCGACGTTCGAGGGAGTGAACGCGCCGACCAAGACTCCAAGCTCTTCCAGCATCGAGGGCCATCGCGGCGGTGAGTCCTCCCAGCTTGCGCCCCCAAGCGCGAGCACCACCGAGTCATAGCGCGAGCGAAGTTCCTCGAGCGCCGGCACGGATTCAATCGGGTGTGACGCCAGAAACTCCACCCCATCGGACTTGAGCTTCCCAGTCCAGCTCTGGAGCACTCCCGAGGCCTTCATCTCGCGCACAAACCAGCGACCCGAGGTGCCGACAAAGCACTCGTGCCCGAGCCCGCGCACGAACTCGACCCACGCATGGGATGGAAACTCCCGCACCGCCGAGATCAGCCGGTCATCGCAGGCCGAGCTGCGCGAGGCCGAGCGCGTGCGATAGTGATCCAGGAACTCCTCGATCGGCGCATCATGCGAGATGTTGAGCCCCGAGCTTCCGGCGATCAGGAGCTTTCGGCCCAGGCCCGCGCGCCGCTCAAACACCGTCACCGAGGCGCCGTTCGTGCGTGCGACCGAGGCTGCCATCAGGCCCGCAGGGCCCGAGCCCACCACTGCGACTCGCTTACTGGGCAAGGTCGACCACCTCGGGAAGGGCACGGCCCTGTGCATGGTAGCTCTCGCCGACCCGCTCGATCACGCCGCCGCCGAGGCACTCGTCGCCGAGGTAAAACACGACCGACTGTCCGGGAGTGAGCGCGCGCTGGGGTACGTCGAACACGACTTTCAGTTTTCCGGGAAGGTCCGAAGCCTCGATCGTGCAGGCCTGCTCAGGCTGGCGGTAACGGGCCTTGGCCGTGCAGCGAAGCGGGAGCGGGGGGAGGCATCCGGATACAAATGAGAGTTCGCCTGCCAGGAGCCAGTCGGCATAAAGCGCCGGATGGCGCACACCGCGCTCGACAAAGAGCGTGTTGGTGGGTGCGTCCTTGGCAACGACAAACCAGGCTTCGCCCTCGCCTCCGAGCCCAAGGCCCTTTCGCTGGCCCAGCGTGTAGTAGGCCACTCCCGAGTGGGTGCCGACCTCAACGCCTGAGAGCGTGCGCATGGGGCCTGGCTTGGATGGAACGTACTGTGAGAGAAATTTTCGAAAGTTTCGCTCGCCGATGAAGCAGATGCCCGTGCTGTCTTTTTTCGATGCGGTCGGAAGGGAGTGGGCTTCTGCGATCCTTCGAAGTTCGGGCTTCTCGAGATGCCCGATCGGAAACAGCACCTTCGAGAGCACCGGGGCCTGCACGGTGTACACAAAGTAGGTCTGGTCCTTGTTCTGGTCGACGGCCTTCAAAAGCTTCGCAGATCCACCGCGGGTCTCCGTCCGGCAGTAGTGGCCCGTAGCCAGGAAGTCGGCTCCCATCTCGAGGGCCTTTTTAAAGAACAGGTTGAACTTGATCTCGCGGTTGCAAAGGATGTCGGGGTTTGGCGTGTAGCCCGCCTGGTAGGCCCTGAGGAACTCGGCAAACACATGGTCCCAGTATTCCTGCACGAACTCGACGGCGTAGTACGGAATGCCGATCGTATCGCAGACCCGGGCGACGTCATCAAAATCCTGGGCCGAAGTGCACTGGCCGAACTCGTCCTTCTCTTCCCAATTCTTCATGAAAAGGCCGATCACGCGGTAGCCTTGCTGCTTGAGCAGGAGGGCGGCGACCGAGGAGTCGACTCCCCCCGACATTCCGATGACGACGGTTTTCATGCGCGTCCCTGTTTACGACAGGGGGGCACTCATTGCAGCATTGAAAACAGATCATGTCAGAGGCACTTCGAAGGTTTTATGAGGTCTGGAAGCAGGCGGGAACAGGTGTGGCTGTGGCGGCCGCACCCGTATTCTTTCGAGGGCTTGGGCGAGGGCCTGGGGAGCACATGGCAGGGGCCATGCGCGCCCTCGGCATGGAGCTTGAGCTTGCCGCCGCTGCAGGCGAGCAGGGCCCGCGGCTTGAGTTTCTAAGCCCAAAGCGGAGTGCCTGGTCGGGGTTCTGGCTCGAGGGCCTCCCCCGGGAGATGGGCGGGGACGCCGTGCAGAGGCTGTTTGCCACTGCATTTTTGGGGCTTAAGCCAGGCTCGCCGCTCATGGTGAGTTTCGAGCACCACGATGCCACTGCGCTGCTCGCGTGGCTCAGGCAGGCGGGCTTTCATGCCCTGGCTCAGGCCGAAGCGACCTCCGGGCCGGCAGGCCAGTCGATCAGCCCCCCGATCAAGATGATCATTGCCCGGAGGATTTGAGCCCGGAGGATTTGAGCCCGGAGGATTTGAGCGCTTCTTCTTCGCGCTTGGAATGCCCCCAAAGCAGGATCTCTGCATTTTTTGAGCGTCTGCGAATCGTCTCAAGCTGCTCAGGCCCATAGTAGCGAATCCATCGCGCCTCATGCCAGCCATGGCATTTCAGCACGCGCGCCCGGCTCCAGGAGGGGCGCGGATGCCAGAGCGGGTCGGCCACCCAGTCGATTCCAGGATGGGCCTGGCGCGGTCCCTCGGGCGGCACATGCTCTCGGCCCGGCTCAATCAGGATTCTTGCGGCCAACGGGGGCGCACTCAGCTCTCGAACCAGCCCGAAGAGCAGCTGTGGGTCCTCGAGTACGGTCTTTCGGGGGCGAAGCATCAAAGCCATTCCGCCGAGTTCTCCGAGGACCTCAAGAAGCACCCTCAGGCGCTCGGCGTCGGCATCACGTCCCAGCGGGGTTGAAAGAATGAGGCTATGGCCGCACCTGGCAAGCAAGCGGGCAAGCTGGGAGCGGCGACGGGAGTTGAGCTCGAGGATCTTGCCTGAATCCCACTCAGAGACTCCAAACCGGCGCAGGAAGGCTTCGTCGTCCAGGCGCTCGAGTTCGGGGTTTGAGATCCCGATCAGCACGGAGCACCCGAATCTCCATCGCTGCGGGTGACCCTCTGCTTGAAGGCTTCGGCCGCACGAAAGATCTGCTCCCTGCGATCAGGCTTCATGCGGGAGAGGGAGCGGGCAATGGTGGCCATGCGCGGGTTTTTCACGAACTCCTGTAGATGCCGGTCAATGAAGCCCCAGTAAAGTCCGTCGGCGACATCGCACCACTCGCCCTTGGAGTAGTCGCCCATCTTGAGCCAGTAGTTTGAGCCGCAGAGGTAGGGTTTGGTGGCAAAAATTCCGCCGTCACTCGTGATGCCCATGCCAAAGACATTGGGGCCCATGACCCACTCGGCCGAGTCGATGAACATCTCCATGAACCAGCGATGTGCCTCGTGGGGATGGATCTCGCAGGTGAGCATGCAGGTGCCAAGCACCATGAGCCTCTCGATATGATGGCAGTAGGCGAGATCACGCGCCTTTCGGATCGCATCATCGAGAGGAGGAAGTCCGGTCGTCGCGTCATACCAGTGCTGAGTGAGCCTGCGCCGGTGGTTCCAGTGGTTGGTCTCCCACTGGCGTGCGCCATAGTTGCGGTCGATTCCAAAGATGAACTCCCTCCAGCCGATCACCTGGCGGATGAAGCCTTCGATCGAGGCAATCGGCATGCGCGACCGGGAGCCGGCCTCGAGTGCCTGCTCGATCACTTCGGCTGGGGTCAGGAGCCCGGTATTGAGGAACGGGGTGAGCACCGAGTGAAACAGCACGGGAGCGCGCGAGCTGAGGGCGTCTTCGTAGGGACCGAAATTTCGAAGCCGCTCTTTTAGGAAGCGATCGAGCCACTTGCGAGCGCCAGAGCGCGTGCAGGGGATCCACGCATCGGATGCTTTTCCCGGATGGTCACCGAAGCTGCGCTCGACAAGCTCAATCACCTCCAGGGTCACGGCATCAGCGCGGTGGCTTCCGAGTTCCGGGATCTCGACATGGTCCGGAAGGGCTTCACGGTTTTCGTCATCAAAGCTGAATCGCCCGCCTCGTGGGGTTCCATCTTTCTCCATGAGGATCGAAAGCCGCCTGCGCTGGCGCTCGTAGAAGGTCTTCATGAAGGGGCGTTTGGTGTTGGACAGGTAGTCTGAGAATTCCTGCCGCGGCGTCACGAAGCCCGGACTCGGGTGCACTCTGAGCGAAAGACCGAGCCTCTTGCAGAAACCCTCGAGTTGGGTCTCGAAAAATCGGTCGCTCACTTCAAAGACATGGAGGCTCCGCACGCCCGCGCCCTCGCACCAGGCCTGAAGCCTCTCCCAGTAGTCGGGCCCGGGGGCACGTTCGGAAAGGGGGTGGTAGGCCACATCGAATCCCGCCTTCTCAAGCTCGGCTCGGTGCTGGCGCATCGCAGACAGAAAGAAAACGAGCTTTTGCTGGTGGTGCTTCGATCGAGTGCAAAGGCCGTGGTCTTCGGCCATGAAGGCGGCTATCACCTCGGGGGCGGCCTTCTTCCGAAGTCGAGGCTCAAAGAGCTGGTCGCCCGGGATGAGCCAGGCTTCAGTACCGGACTTGCCCTTGGGGCTAGAAGCCATAGCTTGCGCCGAGCGTAATCGACGAGGTGCTCATCCGAAATTCCTGCAGAGGCAGGTCGAGATTGAAGGTCGAGTAGTCGAAGTAGGCTGAAAGGGGGTTCGCCCGCCTTCCTGAAAAAGTGTACGAGACTCCAGTTCCTATCTCACGATTCGTGGGCCCAAGCAGGCTCACGCCGTTTGCGATGGGCGAGTACTTAAAATAGGCCGAGGCAAAATCTCCGGTCTTGAATGCTCGCCTCACGGTTGGAAAAAGCTGCGGCCCACCGACGTTTCGATAGCCGAAGCTCGCAGGCTTCACGAACATGGTCGTGTAGTAATAGCCCGCCATGAGGGTGAGCTGCCAGGGCTCCGGCAGGAAGGGCACGCGGTAGCCGGCGCGTGCGTTCAGACCGAGGAAGCGTGCGCTGACATCACGACTGCTCGTGAGCTGGAGGGCGGTGGCGTAGGCTGAAAATCCAAGCGACCAGACGGGCGAGGGCAGGATCAGGATCGCCGAGATCTTGGGACTCAGTACGATGGAGCTGAAATTCTCTGAACCGGTGATGTTGGTCTCGGCGTAGGAAATCGAAGTGACCCCGAGGCCTCCGTTGATGAAGAGCTTGCGGGGGTTTTTCTGGCCCGTCTGTACAAATAGGTCGTAGCGGGGGACCTCGATGATGATCCATTCCTGAACGAGGGTGCCGCCCGGGTCGACCATGGCAAAGGGATACCGGGTCTGTTGGCTCTTGATGTCGGCAAGGACCGTGAACACTCCGTCCCGATCACGCCTGACCTTGGCAAACTCAGGTCCTGCCAGCAGGGAGTAGCCCTCTTTCTTGAACCGCGCCCGGAAGGTGGCCGTGACCGTGATTCCGTTTCGGGCATCCCACGACGAGGCGACATTCACCTTGGGGGGCTGTTGTGAAAAAAGAAGTTCGGGAATCGGTCCGCGGTTTCCGTTTTGCCGGGACGGATAAATGAGCCGGGCCTCCTGGGCTGCGCCCTGTGCCCCAGATGCCCCAGACGAAGGGATGGCCTGGGCCAGGGCCGGCGACACCTGGCCTGCCCATCCAAGGGCGGTCAGCGCCAGCATGAGACGCGTCATGTGGGAAGCGGACGCCATGGTCCGAGTATAGAGTAAGAGTCCCGCCTCGGATATACTGGAAGGGATGGATCCAGTTCTTTCACGGTTGATCGAGTGGGGGGTGTTTGGCTTTGAAGTGGGCCGGGGCGCCCATTTTCTGGCGCAGATGCGGGCGCTGCAGCTTCTCACCCGCATCGCGGTGCCCGGAGGGTTTCCGACCCGCGTGCGCCAAAAGTCCATCGAAGCGGGACTCAGGCAAGAGCTCTTCGAGCTTTTCAGGCAGGAGGCGCGGCTCTTTGCGGATCGAAAGCTTCCGCTCGCCATGCTCAAGCCCGAGGGCCTCATTCGACACGGACTCAGGGTGGGGGTCCTGCTTGTCGACGGCGTGCGCCTACTGCGACAGAAAAAGGCGGGTCGAACCACCCAGTTTTCGGAAGAGGCGCGCGAGAAGGCTGACGAAAAGCCACGCTACTACCAGCGAAATTTCCACTTTCAAGAAGATGGTTACCTGTCGAGCCGCTCTGCCGAGCTCTATGAGCACCAGGTCGAGATTCTCTTTGCCGGTGCGGCCGATGCCATGCGCAGGCTCGCCCTGCGGCCGATGCTCGAGCGCTGGGGACCCACGGGCGTGCCGGGAGCGGGCAAGGGCTTGAAGATTCTCGAGGTGGCCGCAGGTACGGGCCGCACGAGCCGCTTCATCAAGCAGCTCCTGCCGCAGGCGCACCTCACCGTCTCGGACCTGAGCGAAGTCTACCTCCAGAAGGCCAGGCGCGAGCTTGCCGAGTTTGACCATGTGGATTTTGTCGAGGCTCCGGCCGAGGCCCTTCCGTTCCAGCCGGGTCAGTTCGACGCAGTGGTTTCCGTTTTTCTCTTTCACGAACTGCCGCTCGAGGTCAGGAGGCAGGTGCTCGCCGAAAAGATCCGCGTAGCAAGACCCGGTGCGCTGATCGCAGCGGTCGACAGCATCCAGCCCCATGACTTTCCTGATTACGCTGCGGTGCTCGAGCAGTTTCCAAGGGATTTCCACGAGCCTTTCTTTCGCAACTACCTCGAAAATCCGCTCGAGGGGCTCCTGGAGCAGGCAGGGCTGCGCGCAGTGGCAAAGCAAACGGGATTTGTCTCGAAGCTCGTGCACGGCACCACCTGAGGCGGCCGTCGGCCTGGGATTCGCATGCCTGAGAGTGCGTGCAGAAGACCGTCAAAAAGATCATCTGGCTGGTGGATCCGTTCGAAGAACCTCGCACCCTCCGGGCCTCGGCCCGATGGGTCAGGGCGCTTGCCGAGCGCCTGAAGGCCCCGATACTGCCCGTCCATGTCCTTGCGGGTGGGGCGGCCGGCTTTGCACCCGAGATCCATGCTGCGTGGCTCATGCAGTTTGTCGTCGATACCGAAGACCGGCTGATCCAGCTCGTGCGTGGCCTGGCCATCCCGCATCTGCTCAAACCCCATGTCATCTCGGAGGTCTACCGCTCGCGGTCTGAGGCCGTGGCGGGGTTTCTGGAGTTTGCCGCCGAACAGGAATCAGGGCTCATCGTGGTGAGCCGTACGGGTGAGGGGGGTCGAATCGGCGGTTTTGCAGAGACCCTGTTGCTCAAGTCGGCAATCCCCGTGCTTGTGGTTCCGAGTCGTCCGGTGTCTCGCGCGAAGGCCGCGGCACCGGCCCGGGCAAAAAAGCTCCTCGTGGCGCTCGACCTGTCGGAGGTCGATGGAGTGGTGGCGCGCGAGGTTTTCAGTCAGGCGCTCGACTGGGCCGCTAAACTCAAGGCCTCGCTGCACCTGTTTCACGTGCTCCCCATTCCGCAAACGATCGCCTACGGCCCCGGGGCATTTGATCTCGGCGCCAGTGCGGCTGCTGCCGCCTACTGGAACGAAGAGGCAGCCTCTGCCCGACGCCGGCAGCTCGAACGCCTTGCCAGGCAGGCAAAGAAGCGGGGAGTGGCCTGCACCATCGAACTCGAGAGCCGAAGCCTGCGGGCGGCAGATGCCATCCTCAAGGCGCAGAAGCGAAGCAAGGCTGACTGGATCGTGATGGCAGGCCGTACCGGAAGGTGGGGAACCCTGGTGCTTGGAAGCGTCACGCGCATGGTGGCGCGGGAGGCACCTTGTCCGGTGTGGATCATTCATCTCGCCCGCTCTACGGCGGATGAACAGCAGCGCTCGCGCCGCGCGGCCTGAGAGGGTGCCGGATCTCTGCACCGGATTTTGCAATGTCCGGGAGCAGGAGGACCTTTATGGCCTATCGGAGTTCACTTTTTTTCAACCCTTGGCGCGAGATCAACCGCCTGCAGCGTTCACTCGAGAATCTCATGAACGAGAGCTTCCTGGAGGAGCTTGACCCCATGTCGACCCAGACGGTCTGGAGGCCTGCGTGTGACATTGACGAGACCGACAGTCACTATCTCGTGAGCTTTGATCTTCCGGGAATCCCGCGCGAGGACATCAAGATCGAGTGCCGCGACCACCAGCTCGTGGTCTCGGGCGACCGCTCGGGCGAGACGCGCCGAACCGAAGGCGGCGCAGTCACGCGGGAACGCTTTTTGGGAGGTTTTATGCGCAGTTTTCAGCTTCCAACCGCCGTCAAGGCCGAGCAGGTGCAGGCCAACCTGAGCGACGGCGTCCTGCGCATTGCGATTCCCAAGGCCGAGTCCGCGCAGCGGCGCGAGATCTCGATTGGAACAGGGCATAGCGGCTTCTTCGAGAAGCTCCTTCCGCATCGAAAGAGCGCGGAGGAGAGAAAGCCCGAGAAGGGTGAAAAGGGCGAAAAGGTCGCCTGACACTCGACTCGTGGCGCCCCTCTTTTGGAAGCCGCTTGCGGACCCCTCCAGCATCTTCATGCTGGCAGGGGTCCTTCTTTATTTCTGGATCGGGGATCGCGCCGACGCCCTGTGGCTTTCGACCTTCTGGGTGTTCATGGTCGTGCTCTCAATGGCACAGGCATGGCGCGGTGACCGTGCGCTGAAATCCCTGCTCGCGTTCATGCACCCGTGGGTAAGGGTCATCACGCCGGATCCCGGCAGTACCGTGCGCTGGGTCAGGTCCGAACAGGTCGCACAAGGTGCGGTCATCCGGGTTGACGAGGGTGAGCGAATCCCGCTGGATTGCGAGATCCTCGAGTCACGCAGGCTCGAGGTGGATGAGTCGGTGCACACGGGTGAGAGCGCCAGTCTTTCCAAGTTTGGTGGGGATGCACTTCGTGCCGGATCGCTCGTCATCAAGGGGTCGGCCACCGCACGGGTGGTGCGCCCCTGGAGCGAAAGCGAGTGGCAGGGACTCCGGCAGGTCGTCGAGAAGGCGAGTCGTCCGCCCTCGTACCTCACGGGGCGGATCTCGGTCTGGACCCGGCGTTTAAGCGTGTTCGCGATTACGATCGGAGCCTTCATCAGCTGGAAGGGGGGCTCCTTTCTGCTGGGCGTGGCCGTGGCTCTTGCCTTTCTTCCGAACGAACTGCCTGCGATCCTGACTCTCTTTACTTCGCTTGCCGCACTCCGGATGGCGCGCTCGCGGGTACTGGTTCGCGACCTGAGCAGTGTCGAGGAGCTCGGCAGGCTCACCCTTCTAGCCTTTGACAAGACAGGGACGCTCACTCAGCACCGGCTCGAATGGAAGGTCACCGAGCCAGCTTCCGGTACGAGCCGGCAGGAGCTTCTGGAGTGCCTCTGGTATTCGGGGGCCTCCGATCCGGGCAGAGATCCTCTCGATCTCTCCCTTCAGACGGGAATCCAGGGTGAGGGTCTGCCTGCTGGCGATGGACAGGCGCCCTTGCTCGTGCGCGACTATCCGATGGAGCGCAGGGACCGGGTGGTGACCTATGCATGGCGAGAGGTGCGGACGAGCTCGGATCCCGGCTCCCAGCGCATCGAGTATTTCTGCAAGGGTGCGCCCGAGGACGTGCTTGCTCGCTGTGCTGGACAGGACGGCGCTGCGCTTTCGCGTGCCGAGTGGCATGCCTCGCAGGGGCTTCGTGTGATCGGGGCGGCAAGCGCCGACTCCCATGAGCTTGTGGGCGATCCTCGTGATCTCGACTGGCGCTTTCGGGGGATCGTTGCGTTTGAAGACCCGCTCAGGCCCGAAGCCCCCGAGCTCGTGGCGAGGCTCAGGCGCATGGGGATTTCGCTTCGACTTCTCACGGGCGATCACCCCGAGACGGCGCGCGCCGTGGCCCGGGCGCTGGGATTTGGTCCGGGTGACGACGTTCTGTGGCGCATCACTCCTCAGGAGAAGCAGGCCTGGGTGGATCGGTGGATCACGCAGGCCGAGCGGGTGGGCATGACCGGTGATGGGGTGAACGATGCCCCCGCCCTGCGTTCAGCACACGTGGGAATTGCCATGGCCCGCCAGGGAACGGACGTCGCTCGCGAGGCGGCCTCCGTGTTGCTGCTCGATGACGACCTTTTTGATCTCGGAAGCGC